>CADBME010000414.1 GCA_902795715.1 uncultured Lachnospiraceae bacterium
CCGAATGCGTCATTTACGAATACTTCTGCCAGGGAAGCGAGCTCTTTGGAGAAAGCCTCTCCGTTCTTGGTCTCTTCCTTACGATAACGTGTGTTCTCAAGAAGAACCACATCCCCATCCTTCATTGCCGCAACCGCTGCTCTGGCATTAGGTCCAACAACCTCGGGATCTGCTGCAAACTTAACTTCCTGCCCCAGGAGCTCGGACATTCTTACTGCAACCGGTGCAAGAGATAATTCAGGTTTGGGCTCTCCCTTAGGTTTACCCAGGTGGGAACAGAGGATAATCCGGCCGCCGTCAGCGATCAGTTTCTTAATAGTCGGAAGGGAAGCAACCAGACGGTTCTCATCCGTAATCTTTCCATCCTGAAGGGGTACATTAAAATCGCAACGTACCAGAACCTTCTTGCCTTTTACATTAATATCATCTACAGATTTCTTATTCAGCATATCAATCTCCTTTTTATAGCCCGGATTTCCGGCAAAGAGACAAGAGGACCTTCCTCTGTCTCCCGGAAGAAAAAGGTCCGGTCCAAAAGACCGGACCCATATCTCGGATCAATATCGGAAGCCCTTGCGGACTCCATAAGCATTCATTATCCTATGTCAAAAAATGCAGCTCTATCTATCCCGGATTATGCTAACTCAGCAAAATACTTGATGGTACGAACCATCTGAGATGTGTAGCTGTTCTCGTTGTCATACCATGAAACAACCTGAACTTCTTACAGGTCATCGCCAACAGGGTTAACCATGGTCTGTGTAGCATCGAAGAGAGAACCATATCTCATGCCAACGATATCGGAAGATACGATCTCATCTGTGTTGTATCCGAAGGACTCATTGGAAGCAGCCTTCATAGCGGCATTGATGCCTTCCACGCTGATGTCTGCACCCTTAACAACTGCGGTAAGGATTGTTGTGGAACCGGTCGGGGTCGGAACACGCTGTGCAGCGCCGATCAGCTTGCCGTTAAGCTCAGGGATTACAAGGCCGATAGCCTTAGCAGCACCTGTGCTGTTGGGAACGATGTTGACAGCTGCAGCACGGGAACGTCTCTTGTCGCCCTTTCTCTGCGGTCCGTCCAGTGTCATCTGGTCGCCTGTGTAAGCGTGGATTGTACACATGATACCAGCCTGGATCGGTGCATATTTATTGAGGGCATCAGCCATCGGAGCAAGACAGTTTGTTGTACAGGATGCTGCGGAAATGATAGTATCCTCAGCCTTCAGGATCTGATGGTTTGTGTTGTAAACAACAGTGGGAAGATCATTTCCAGCCGGAGCGGAAATAACAACCTTCTTAGCTCCTGCATTGATATGAGCCTGAGCTTTAGCCTTGCTGGTATAGAAACCGGAGCACTCTAATACAACGTCAACACCGATCTCTCCCCAAGGACAATTGTTAGCATCCGGGAATGCATAGATCTTAATCTCTTTGCCGTCTACAGTGATGGAATCTTCGCCGGCGGAAACGGTTGCTGCCTTCTCATAAGTTCCCTGAGAAGAATCATACTTTAACAGGTGAGCAAGCATTTCAGGGCTGGTAAGATCGTTGATAGCAACAACTTCATAACCCTCTGCTCCGAACATCTGTCTGAAAGCAAGACGACCGATACGACCGAAACCGTTAATTGCAACTTTTACTGCCATGTTCAATTCCTCCTAAGTTAAAAAAATAAAAATTAAATACTTCTTGCAGCAGATTACCCTTTCTGTTGCAAAATCTGACAAGAATCTTGTCAAACCTTTTAATATTTGACAAAATAATAGTCGATATTTCAAGTATAATTTTTAACAAATAGACCATCAATTATTCATGTTATTTTGACCCGTTTTTTTATACTTCTTTCATCACCTGTTCTTCCTGTGTTTTTTGGTCCTGCTGCCATAATTTCTGCTATAATAAACAAGGATTTCTTTTACTCTCCGGAGCTTCAGACAGGAGGAATACTTAAAAGTGTATATTTTGAGCGAGTGAAAGAAACTTTTTTCAGCTCCCGCCCCACAAAAAGGCGGGAGGTTTTTTATCGCAAAAATGAATTTTCTTTTATTATTTATCTCATTTTTAACCTGAAATCCTGCAAAAACAAGGCGAAACTGGCTTGTTTTTGAATTTTAAATTATAAAAGTTGTATATTTATCTTATTTTCAGTTGATAAAGAGGGGATTGTGTAGTATAATACAGACCGGGAAAGCAGGGAATCTTCGGCGCAGAGAGAATACCCATGATTTCAGCTCTGCTGCCATAATCTCTCATGCTTTTTTTATTATGTTTCAGAAAACGGGAATTGAAAAAGGTCGAAGCAATATCATCATTTCGAATTTCTATTTCAATCTCAGCAAAAGGAGGAACCAGTTTATGTCGTATGTTGATGACGTATTAGCAAAAGTTATTGCAAAGAATCCCAGTGAGCCGGAGTTTCATCAGGCCGTGACAGAAGTATTCGAAACCATCCGCCCGGTCATCGAGGCGAATGAGGAGATGTATAAGAGAGAAGCCATCCTTGAGAGACTGACCGAACCGGAAAGAATGATCAAGTTCCGTGTTCCGTGGGTTGACGACCAGGGCAATGTTCAGGTGAACATGGGTATCCGTGTTCAGTTTAACAACGCCATCGGACCTTACAAGGGAGGTTTACGTTTCCATCCGTCTGTAAATCAGGGCATTATCAAGTTCCTTGGTTTTGAGCAGATTTTCAAGAATTCTCTTACCGGACTCCCCATCGGCGGCGGCAAGGGTGGTTCTGACTTTGACCCCAAAGGAAAATCCGACCGTGAGATTATGCGTTTCTGCCAGAGTTTCATGACAGAGCTTTGCAAATATATCGGTGCAGACGTTGACGTTCCCGCAGGTGACATCGGTGTCGGTGGAAGAGAAATCGGCTTCCTCTATGGTCAGTATAAGAGGATCCGCGGCTTATACGAAGGCGTTCTTACCGGAAAAGGTCTTACATACGGTGGTTCCCTGGCCAGAACAGAAGCAACCGGATACGGTGCCATGTACATGGCTCAGGAAGTTCTGAAAGATCACGGCGACAGCATGGAAGGAAAGACAGTGGTCATCTCCGGTGCAGGCAATGTTGCCACTTATGCAATCGAAAAGGTATATCAGTTAGGCGGAAAGCCGGTAACCTGTTCGGATTCCACCGGCTGGGTTTATGATCCGGAAGGTATCGACCTTGAAGCCCTGAAGGAAATCAAGGAAGTCCAGCGTGCCCGTCTTACCGAATACAAGAAATATCGCCCCAACAGTGAATACCATGAAGGCCGCGGCGTTTGGGCTATCAAGTGTGATGTTGCCACTCCCTGCGCAACACAGAACGAACTTCTCATTGACGATGCAAAACAGCTGGTAGCCAATGGATGTAAGGTTGTCGTTGAGGGTGCCAACATGCCCACAACTCTTGAAGCAACGAAATACTTCCAGGATAACGGCGTTTGGTTCGTTCCCGGTAAGGCAGCCAATGCAGGCGGTGTTGCCGTATCCGCTCTTGAGATGTCCCAGAACAGCGAGCGCCTGAGCTGGACCTTTGAAGAAGTTGACGGAAGACTCCAGCAGATCATGGCTAATATCTATAAGAATATCAGCCAGGCCGCTGCCTACTATGATCTTGGCGAAGACTATGTAGCCGGTGCCAACATTGCAGGCTTTGAAAAAGTAGTGAACGCCATGCTGGCCCAGGGTGTCTGCTGATCCTGATACTGTGGACTTCCTGAAATATCAGATATTAAGAAATAATATGTAGTAAAGAATCAGATAAGGGGACTGTCGCATTGGCGGCAGTCCCCTTTCACATTCAGAGATCAAATGATTGAATTTGACAAGCACCTGGTATAAGGAGCAGTCGGACAGGTATTGATTGGGACTCTCCTATTTGTGGTAGGGCTGGTTATTTCGGATCCGGTATCCCCGGTAGATTTGTTCGAGAAGGATCATGGCCGACATGGAGACCGGCATGCTAAAGCAGGAAAGGCAGAGATTGACAGACTTTCCTTCCCTGGAGAGGGCCAGCCGGGATTCTCTCTCCAAAGTCCCGTAATCCGCTTCTTCTTCCCCTTGGGGAGAAATCAGGAAAACAAGGGATCTGAGGGCCATCCTCTCCCACTCCCCGATCCGGTCGGCAAACTGTTCTGAAGTCAGATCGGCTTTCCCGGCAGTCACTCTTATAAGGAGGTTCTTTTCGTCCGCTGCCTGGGCAAGAAGTCTCTCCCACTCCTTGTCCCTTCGTATAAAATGATACCGGACTTTACAATCACCGCTCAGGCGTTTTTTATACTCCTCCATAGCCCTGATATAAAAGTCTTCCGGTTTTTTTGACTCTTTTATGTAAATCTCATATTTCATCTGCTATCTTCATTTCCTCCGACCGATCTGCCACAGCCGGCAGTTCTTTTTTTCCTCCTGCCGGGCTTATCCGGCAAGGCAAACTTTTTGCTTGCACAATTCAAAAAAATATTGTATTATATTCTGCGGATGTTTTAGACGTCCTGTGGACCAGTAGCTCAGCTGGATAGAGCACCAGTTTCCGGAGCTGGGTGTCGGGGGTTCGAGTCCCTTCTGGTTCATAGTTTTTAAAATCGTCTCAGAGCGTTTATTTAAGCGGTCTGGGACGTTTTTTATTGCACTGCCCGGGCAATCTGCTGGCAGAGGATGACTCTCATCATCTGATGGGGAAAGGTCATGGCGGAAAAGCTCAGTTTTTCATCAGCCCTCTTTCGAACGGCATCCGACAGGCCCAGAGATCCGCCAATGATAAAGAGGCAGGAGCCTCCTGAACTTTCCAGGGCTTTCATGCGCTTCCTCAATCTTTGGGCAAATTCCTGTGAGGACCGCTGCCTTCCGTCAATACACAGGGCTATTACATAGTCCTCCCGGGAAATATGAGAAAGTATCCGTTCTCCTTCCAGGTCCAGGATTCTTTTTTCCACTACCTGGGAAGCCCGGGCCGGTGTCGCTTCATCGGCGCATTCAAGGATGGAAACCGGAAATCGCCCTCTAATCATTTTCAGGAAGGCATTAATGCCTTCCTGAAAGTATTTTTCTTTTATTTTGCCTACGCATATAATACGGATTTCGCTCATTGCAGTTTCTCTCTTTAAATCTATCGTCTTCTTCCGCCAAATAGAATAACCAGTCTGAGCAGCTGTAAAAGGGAAGATGCTGCTGCGGCCACATAGGTCAGGGCTGCGGCAGTCAGCACTTTTTTGGCCCCATTCACTTCATCCGGGTAGAGGAGACCGGATTCACTGAGAATACGGAGAGCTCTGCCGGAGGCATCGAATTCCACCGGAAGGGTGATCAGCTGGAAAATAACAGTGAGAGAAAAGAGCAGGATACCGATCGTAATCAGCGGCCTTGCAAAGCTGAGCAGGACGCCGATGATAATCATGGGCCAGGCTATAGTGGAACCTATATTGACCGCAGGAACGATGGCTCCCCTCACTCTCAGGGGAGCATAGGCCGTATTATCCTGGATGGCATGGCCGCATTCGTGGGCTGCCACACCTATGGCTGCCACGGAATCTGACCGGAAGGTGGTATCCGACAGGCTCAGGATCTTGGTCTGAGGATTGTAATTGTCCGTCAGATTTCCTGAAATATGTTGGATCTGCACGTCATAGATTCCTGCATTCCGAAGAATCTTCTCCGCTGCCATAGCCGCTGTAATGCCGGAGTGGCTGCGCACTTTCTGATATTTTTTATAGGTAGAAGACACCCTGGCCTGGGCCAGAAGGCAGATGCCGACACCGATCAGAACCAGTATGTAGGTCCAGTCGAATCCGTAATAACCATAACCCGCACCGGGAATATACATAAAAAACACCTCACTTCCAATAATCATTATTCAAGACTCAGTCTCGAATCTGGCGTCGGATCCGGGTCAGTATGCTGACACCTTACATTCCCGAATCCGTCTGTAAAAAAATGTAATGGGAACAATCTTATTTTACTTCCGGAATCATCTTAGAGATACGATATTTTTTTCCTGACTTTTTCATCGTGCCATCTTTCCAGGCGGATGCCAGGTAATCATCAAGAAGAGGAATCAGATCCGAGTCCCTGCGAAAACCTGCGCTGAACTCTTCCAGGTCAAAGGTCACCGTGTAGACCAGGTTTTCGTACTGGGTTCCGTCTCCGATCATGGAAGTACTGTCAAAGACATCCACCAGGGCGCAGCTGGCCGTTCCGGCAGCCACCCTGAGCAGGCAGTGGACGACATCTTTTTCCGTGGAATAATTGACGCCCAGTTCTTTGGCTTTCTCCTCTCCGGGGCTTCCTTCCACCACCACAAACTCCCTCATCTGGCTGATCTTATTCCTGTCTCTGCATTTTTCCTTGTCTTTGTTTTTAAAATGAACAATAATGGCCAGTTTATTTTTCAGGTAGGAGCGTGAAAAGGACATGGAATTCTTCTGGGCTTCTGTCCACACAGTCCTTCCCCATACACAGTCAATCTGACCGGACTCCAGCATATCAGCTGCCTGATCCGCTTCTATGCCTATGTATTCGGCCTCCAGACCGAGACCGGCAGCAAAGGCTCCTGCCAGATCCGCACCGAATCCGGTCCAGGAATCCGCATCCTCTTCCATGAAAAATATGGGCTGGCCGGGTATGACGCCAATCTTCAGACTGCCCCGGTTTTTTGCCACAGCAAGGTCGCTGGTCACATCCTCCGTCGTCCCTTCCTCACTTACCCGGCTGGACTCCTGAGCTGACTGGGATGTGGTGCACCCGGCCAGGCAGGAAAGAGCGGCCAGGGCCGTCAGAAATAAGAAAAATCGATTTCGCAGGTTATGCCATCTGCTTTCTTTCAAGGTTTTAATCCTCTTCTTCCCAGTTATGGTAGACAGCCTGAACATCATCGTCCTCTTCCAGGAGATCCAGGATGCGGTTCAGGTTCTTGATGTCATCGGGATTGGATAATTTAACGTAATTATCCGGAATCATAGTCTCTTCAGCAGAAGCCATGGGAACGCCTTCTTTCTCCAGGGCCTCCCGGACTTCACTGAAGCTGTCCGGATCTGTTATGATCTCGTAGCTGTCCTCTTCTTCTTCAAAATCTTCTGCCCCTGCATCGAGAGCCAGCATCATGAAATCATCAGGATCTGTCTCATATTCTTCTTTTGATACGATGATCTGTCCTTTTTTCTGGAACATGAAGGATACACAGCCGCTGGTGCCGATGTTTCCCTTGCCCTTGGAAAATGCCGCCCTGACATTGGCTGCTGTCCGGTTCTTATTGTCTGTCAGTGTTTCCACGATGATAGCAATCCCGCTGGGACCGTATCCTTCGTAGGTGTTCTGAACGAAATTAACCGACTCCAGGTTGCCTGCCGCCTTCTTGATGCCTCGCTCAATGGTATCATTAGGCATATTGTTGGCCTTTGCCTTGGCAATAACATCACGAAGTTTACTGTTATTATTGGGGTCTGCCCCGCCTTCTTTGACGGCTACTGCGATCTCTCTGCCGATGACGGTAAAAATCTTGCCCTTGGCGGCATCATTCTTTTCCTTTTTGTGTTTGATATTGGCAAATTTTGAATGTCCTGACATGTCAATTCTCCTTCATCTATTATAGTTTCTTCTTTATTTTTATCTGAATTCTGTTTTATCTGAATTCTGTTTTATTTGAATTCTGTTTTTTCTGAATTCTGTTATTACTGTTTCCTGTTATATCTGCATTCTGTCTCTTCATTCGATCGGTGTTCTATCTGTAAACCCCAAACACTTGCATCAGATCTCCTGATCCGGATCCGGACTGCCTGTAATGTGAATCTGACGCAGTATCTTGTCCTTCTGTTCCGATGTCACAAAAGAATATCCTTTGTAATCCACCCGGACTTCCTCGCCTGCTTTGGGCAGATGACCCGTAGCATGGATCAGAAAACCGTTCAGGGTCTCAAATTCTTCGGTATCAAAGGAAATACCCAGTATCTCCTCCAGATCATCCAGACGAATCATACCCGAGGCAATAAAGCCTGTGTTTCCCGGAAGGCGAATAATGTCCTTCTCCTCCACATCGTACTCATCAAGGATATCTCCGACAATGGTCTCCAGGATATCTTCCATGGCCACCAGACCCACAGTCTGCCCGTATTCATCCACCACGATGGCAATATGGCTCTTTTCATCCTGCATCTGGGTCAGGAGCTCATGAATATCTTTGGATTCATGAACAAAGACCGGCGGCCTCATGATTTCGTCAACCGGCTCATCTTTGGCCTCAAAATACCTCGCCACAGCATCCCGAAAATGAACAAAACCTACAATATGATCCAAATCCTCTTCGTAAACCGGATACCGGGAATACTGCTGTCCTACCATGAAATGAACCGCCTCATCAATAGTGGTTCCGGACTCCATGGCCACAATCTTCTGGCGAAACTGCATGACGTTTTCCACGTCCTTGTCACCAAACTCAAAAATGTTGGAGATCATCTCCGCTTCATCCGCAAGGATAACCCCCTGTTCATGACCTTCCTGAGCGATGTTCATGATTTCCTCTTCGTATTCATTCTCCTCCTCTTCCTTTTTAAGGCGGGAGAAATCACTTCTTTTCATCACCTCGGTCAGGCGGATCATCATTACGGCAAGAGCTGCGATTACCAGAATGGTAAGCAGCAAAACGATGGACAGCACTATGACGGCTGCATTATCCAAATATTCCACCTCCATCAACAACCTGCCCGTCAAATCGGCAGGAAACATGATCTGAAATCCGTCTTCTTCTTTCGGAATAAATATATCAGTCCTTATCTGCTTTCTTCCCCATAATCTGTGCCGCTGCGTCCGGCAGGTCCGAGGCCATCAGACCCCGTCGTCCGCCTGTGGACGCTGCCAGATCTCCGGCCAGACCATGGCAATAGACACCCAGCCTTGCCGCTGTGACCAGATCATGGCGGCGATCCTGCCGGTCGGGATCAGTCCCATACTGGGCAAGAAGACCGCAGATTATTCCGGTCAGAACATCTCCACTTCCGCCAACCGCCATACCTTCATTGCCGGATCTGTTAATATAGACTTCCTCACCAGCCCCGGCTACAAGAGTCCTGGCATCCTTGAGGACAATAACATGGTCCTCATCCGACAGGGACATAACCGTATCCAGAGGATTGTCAATTATTTCCCTGATTGATCTTCCGGTAAGTCTGGCCATTTCCCCTGGATGAGGAGTCAGAATGATTCCCCAGGGGTAATGTTGATAGAGCTCTCTTACCTCGGAATCCTCATGCAGACCCCGGGCCAGAAGATTGATTCCATCCGCATCAATGACAAGAGGGACCTTTGCACAGGATAGAACCTTTTTAAGACAATAAAAGGCGGCTTCTGATTGACCAAGGCCAGGACCAATGCCTATGACAGTGGCCCAGGAAATGGCATTTTCAAGCTCCTGATCAAGGGATGCCATTCCTTTCTCTTCCCGGCCTGAATCCGGGAATCCTTCATCATGGTAAGTCGATAAGATGGCATCCGGAAGCCCGGTTTGAAGAATCTGCCGGTTGGAGGCGGCAGTGAGAATTCTGACCAGACCCCCTCCGGACCGGTAGGCACCCTTTCCGGATAAAAGGGCTGCGCCGGCCATATTGGTGGAACCGGCTATCAGTAATATTTTACCATAGTTTCCTTTATTCGACCATGCTTTTCTTACAGGCAGCAGGGAAAGGTCCTGCCGGGTGAAAGAAACCATCCCGGGTCCGATGGCCCGAATGGACTCCGGCATGAAACCCATCTCCTTTATCAGGACTTGTCCCGCATAGTCAGCCCCCGGGTAAAGAAGGAGTCCTGACTTGGACAGGCCGAAGGTGACTGTCAGATCCGCCCGGACCGCAACCCCGCGAATCTTCCCGTTTCCGGCATCGACGCCGGAAGGAAGGTCCACGGAAACCACGTAGCCTGACCGCCTGTTCACTTCCTCGATAACCTGACGGTGGGGCCCTTTGACTTCTCTGCTGAGGCCGACGCCGAACAGGGCATCGATCCAGACGTCCGGATCTTCTTCGGGCATCCCGTCCAAAAATTCGGCCTTCAGCTTATCCAGGATGTCCCTTTGGATACGGTAGGAATCCGTCATGGAAGGAACTGCACCAATCTCATAGAAAGAGACCCGGTAGCCCCTGGCCAGAAGAATTCTCCCTGCCGCCAGACCATCTCCTCCGTTATTCCCTCGCTCCACCAGTACCTGAATCCGGCTCCCGGGAGGAAAGCGGGAAGAGATTTCATCCGCTACCGTCAGAGAAGCTCTTTCCATCAGAACAATACCCGGAATGCCCAAAACCTCAATATTGTAGGCATCAATTTTCTGCATCTCTTCTCTATTTGCAATATACTCCATAAAGCTTCTCCACAAAACAAAGATAAAGCATCCTTCGTATCCGCAAGCTGCGAACACCCGGGATGCTTTCTTATCTTTTAAAAATTATCTGTTTACTGATTATGAATCCTGTAGGAAAGGGTCATAATGCTGTCAGCCAGATGGACATTTTCGATGATAATATCCTCCGGCAGATTGAGATCCATCGGAGCGAAGTTCCAAAAAGCCCTGATGCCCAGTCCCACCAGCCTTTCCGCTAGCTCGGGGGCCTTGGCCTTAGGCAGGGTAAGGGCTGCGATTCTCACATCATGTTCCTGAATAAAGGTTTCCAGCATGTCAATATCATATACTTCCACGCCTCGGACCGTCATGCCGATCAGTCTGGGGTTTACATCAAACAGACCCACGATGGAAAAACCATTTTTGTCAAACTCCTGATTATTGGCCAGAGCCTGTCCCAGGTTGCCTGCCCCGATGATAATGATATTATTCTTCTCTTCAAGGCCCAGAATCCTTCCCATCTCTTTATAGAGGAATTCAACATTATAACCGTAGCCCTGCTGTCCGAAACCACCGAAATTATTCAGATCCTGCCGAAACTGAGAGGCAGTTACATTCATCCTGTTGCTCAATTCGCTGGATGAAATGCGAACAACTCCACTCCGGAGAAGATCTCCCAGATATCTGTAATATCGGGGCAGCCGTTTAATCACAGCCGGCGAAATATTCTTCGCATTCACGTGGTCCGGAGAGTTTCCATGATTATTGTCTGACATCAGCTTCTCCTTCCGGATCTAATGATAATGATAAACCATGTCTCATTATAAACAAACTTGGGAGCAAAGTCAATTTATAATCCCGCATCATCCCTTATTTAGCCGGAAGCACCTGGGACCCGGTCATTTCTTTCTTTTTTCATCTGCCCTTTTCAATCTTTAACCGAAAGCGCAGGGGAAGAATGGCAGCTCCCAAAAGAAGGAGCAGTCCACAGATGTAGAAAAGACCTGTGCCGGGGCCTCCCGATTTAGGAAGCTCGTAACCGGAATGGTTATATACCGTAATCCGGCGCAATCCAGGCTGGATATCATCAATTATTAGTGGTGTGTCATGATAAGAGGCTGTGAAACGGCCGGATTCAACGTTAAGAACCACCGGATCATCCAGAGTCTCGTATCCTTTCGGCGCTTTTTCTTCCACAAGATAATAAGTGCCGGGAGCCAGGGAGCCCAGCTCCACAATACCATCTTTCTCCGTCGTTCCACTGACATCCGGCTCGGCATCTTTTTTGGGTTGTCCCTTTTCCACTTTCTCCTTGTTATAAAGAGCAAAGGTTGCACCAGCCAGAGTATTATGGGTATCCGATCCTTTTTTCACAATCTGAACCGTTCTCTTCCTCATATTCGATATAACCAGTCCGTAGTGGATGGTTCCATCTTTCTCTTCCTTATTCAGCCACAGGCACAGATCCACACTTTCCAGAGTCACTTTTCCCGTAGTGCTTATGGAAAAACGGATATCCTCAGGAAGGGCCTCATAGCCTTCGGGAGTCGAGATTTCAGAGAGGAAATACATTCCCGGCTTGAGTCCTCCATCAACTTTGGGGATCATACCATCGGCATCCGTGACCAGACGCTCACAGCCTATGACCGGAGCATAATCTTTCATGGGCTCTCCATCCAGACCAAATACCTCGGGATGGAGGCGGAATGCAACATCTTTTAAGGGCAGCCGGCTTTCCCCATCGATCTTTCTTGCATCAAAGGTAAAGGGTTTATTGACAATGCTGATTTCCGGCATATCTGCCTGGGATTCCTGGGAAATCGTATAGGCCTCGGTAGAGTCCGGCTTACCGTTTACCGTCACCTGGCCTTCCGCATCCATGCAGATAGTCATCTTATCATCTGCCAGCATGGACTGATAGCCCATGGGTGTCATCGTCTCTTTTAGTGTATAGATTTCCCCTTTCTCCAGGCAGGCCAGGGTGATCATTCCCTCTTCATCTGATGTATAGGTCTTGGCACCCAGATTCTCTCCTTTGCTGTCCTTGAGGGTAAAGACTGCTCCCGACAGGGGCTTTCCTTCCCCATCTACTTTCTTCAGCAAAAGACCGTTTCGAACATTTGATACTTTATCTGTCCTGATATTTTTTATGGTTTCAGAGGATCCGTGGGCTTCTCCCCTGTCATAGTGGACTGTATAGGTATAGCCCTCCTTGACAAAGTCTTTGCCCTTGGACCTTCCACCCAGCGTCACCTGGTTGCCGTCCGCCAGAGGCAGAATTTCTTTAAAGCCAGTCACATTACCTTCATCATCCACTTGCGGATCGGTCAGTTTGACTTCCATGACCTGATACTGGTCAAAATTCTTTCCGCTTTCCAGCTGGTCAAAATACCAGGAGAGGTTATTGGATCCTGATTTCATCTGACGAAGGCTCTTGTCAAGAAGAACCGACTTTCCGCTGCCATCCACAATATAAACACCGAAATAAATCGGATCTCTGGATTCCATGTAGTCCGCATCGGACCAGCTTTTCTCCACACTGAGTCCCCATCCTCTCCGATTGTGAACTTCAATGGCCGGATCACTGTTATCACGGATGGTGCCCGAGCTGCCATCGCCTATGTAGGAGCCTTCAACCCGCTTATAGCCGATCAGGGTGTATCCCATGGGTATCTCGCTCTTTCTTTCCTCCAGCCTGAACTTTGTCCCTACCAGCAGTTCACGGATTTCCACACTGAAACCTGCGGGGATTCTGGAGATTCCGCCGTTAGGAGAAGTGGTAAAGACAGCTGATTTTTTCTCGGCTGCTGTCAGATCGTCAAGCTCCGTTTTCCCAAGACTAAGGAAAGTTTCCTTTTCGGGATCCCACCGGCAGTAATTCATGTTTTCATCTTTAACATAATAATCATGCATGTAGGCTGCCGGAAGATCCTGATCATTTTCACTTCCCAGATAGAGACGGAACTGGAAAACAGTCGGATCGGCTTTCCGGTCAAGAAGGGTCTTTCCATCTTCTGCAAACAGCTTTTTGGTAATAGTCAGAGTCCGCAGGGCACCCGGACTGACATGGTTTTCATAGTCCACCTGAGGCCGGTTTTCCACGGTGGCAGCTGTAATCGCGTAATCACTGCGCCCGTCTTTGTCCGAATCCTCCCCTGTAAGCGTCTCCTTATTTGCCTTGACCTGGTCATAGATCTCGGGGTTGATTCCGCATTCGGTGATGTAGTAATCCGTGGTCTTATCCGGAAAACGTATGACGGCAGACTGACCCGGTTTCAGGAAGAAACAGTTTTGATAGGCTTTCTTTCCCGAAGGCGGTGTAAAGTTTTCAGCATATTTTACCGGTGTATTCTTTCCGGTGTAGGTTACCAGGTACTCATCATTTTCTTTTTCATCGAGCAGTCTGTATCTGGGATCATCTTTGGTCCGGTACCAGATCTGATAAGGAAATTCAGCCAGCTTGTAATCCGGTTTATCGGTACCGGAAATGCTTTTACTCAGAACAACCGTTCCGGGTTTTACGGCAGCCAGATTAAATCGCATCTTCAGATTGGAAGCTCCGGCTCCACGCTCCATGTAAAACATTTTCATGGTGTGAGTGGAATAATCCTTAAATACATACTGACCATTTTCATTTTGGGTAAAGATTTCCGCCAGCCAGGACTGAACTTCCCCTTCCGAAGCCTTGGGATTTCTTGTCCGGTAATTGCTTTCAAAAACATCCCTTAGTGTCGTCTGGTTTCCCCCGGTCTCTTTTTCACGAAGGCTTCTGGTAATCTGACCGGTACGGAAATTGATATTTCCCACCATGGCCTGATGAACACCGCCAAGGTCCATTACCAGTTCTCCATCCACATAGAGCCAGAAATCATCGTCTCCTGAAAACTCGAAAATGATATCGTGTCCCCAGGCATCCAGCCCGCTGGCTGTCTGGGTAAAAGCTGCATTCATTTCCATTCCGAAGAAATAGTCGGCCTCGTTCTCACGGATCATGTAAAGCTTCTCTCCCTTCCTGGGGTCCAGGTCGGAAAGCGGATTGGCCAGAACATCGGTCTGATTGGTTACCGATGCGTATACTCCCGGTGTCAGTTTGTTATAAGGCATAAACTGTCCGTGGGTCCTGGTCGGTCTGGTCGGATTTCCTATAGCCGCAAGCTGGTCGTAGACGGTAAAGTTTCCGTCTTTTCCCAGAGTGGCAAAATTCTGAGTGCTGTCGTAGGTAAAATAGCCACTCTCGTGATAGGCACTCTCTATAAAGAGGTGGTTGACCGGCTTCATACCGGATGGGTCAAAAAGTCTGGATAAGGACTGGGTTTTTCCCGTACCGGTTTTAACCGGATCCGTCATGGGATAGCCATTCACCAGATTGGTGGATACAAGACCTGCTGCGTTGCTGTCATGTCCCAGAATCTCAGTCTGCAGAGAGTCACGTTGTGACTTAAGGGGATTGTTGAAGTCTATCATCTTCATGGTGATGCCGTAGTCTTCATTATCAATGGTTTTCACTGTAGTCAGCTGGTCTTCCGGCGCCTTGTTCATGACCGCAAAGTAGAAGTCATCTGCCTCCGCCAGAGGACAGGATGTGATATGCCCATCCTGTGCCCGAACACCGGCATACTCATAGTAAGGATCATCCCAGGCAATGATAGTGGTATAGTCATCCCCATAGCGCCGGCCATTGAGATTGATGCCGATCTTCCTGTCTGAGAGAATCTGACTTCCCTTCAACTGGGGTGCTATGAACTTTCCGGAATAAGCATTCTGCAATTCATAATAAAAACTAGGTGTCACTCCGTCTTCGTAGAAGTATTCAGTGAAATCCCAAAGAGCCGTGTTGATCTTGCTGCTGACCCACTGGATCACATCACCGCTTTCATAGCAGCGAATCAGGGATCCGTCATGATCAACCGCATAGAATTCATACCTTTTAGCCCCTTCATTCCAGATACGGGTATAAAGAATAACCTGCTTTCCGTCTGACAGATTGACGGTATCCGAAACGCTGATCTTGTGGGCTGTGCAGACAGCAAAATCATCATCGGACAGGGTATCCGACTTCTCTACAAGGTACATGCCGGAATAGTTGCTGAAGCCTTTTCTGCTCTCAAAACCACTGGCCGTCTGTCCGTTGACCAGATTCAGATAGTATTCCCCAACCTTAAAGAGATAGGTCCCGCTTTCACTATTGGGTATAACTGTAATTCTGGAATAGACCTGATGAGGACTCTCCAACAGATGAAGCTTGTCTTTTTCCAGGGTCAGATATCGGGTACCTTCCTTTGTCTCCGTGCTGATATAGTATTCTTTGTCGGAAATCCAGGTAAATGTCCATTCGCTGATATCCCTGTCTTTAGCCACCAGCAGATATCCTTTGCGGTTAATGACATCAGGCCGGACCAGAAGATCCTCCCCGGCCAGTCTTTTATTGCCCGACATGGCATCACTCTTCATGGCTGTTCCGGTGATATCGGCATCATACCAGGCGACGCCGCAGCTTTTTCCGTCCAGGTCAAAGGGATCTTTCTCCGCTTCATCATAGTAAGAAAGCTGGATCCTGGCATTCACGTCTGTGGCGGAATTGTAGGCCGCAAAGCCATTCCCGTTTGCTCCGCCCTGCATATTCCAATAATATCCGCCTGTACCGGCTAACCGGAAGGTGTTGGCCTGGTTGGGGAAAAGACTGATGGTAAAAACTGTCGCCTGGGATGAGTCGACAAGGGACAGACTATTGCCGGACTGTCTGACATATTTCTTTCCCTCCCCGTCCATACAGTAGACAAGGAACTGATTATCCTTTCCGGAAACCTGTTCAAAGTAGTACTTGACGCTCCCCGAAGCTTCTTTGGGCGAGGCGGCCGCCGGCTTGATTTTTCTGATTCCGGTCCTGGAACCGGAAACGGTATAGGAAGAAGCCGTAAAATAATAGCCGTCCGGATGGCAGACATAGAATCCCTTCTTGCCCAGCCGGGCAATTTCTTCTAAGGAGGAAACCACATTCAGGCCGGGCTCCACGATATCCTTGGGAGTCTCAAGGATGGCATAGACCGAGAAAGAATCGGTTTCAAAATTCAG
>CADBME010000415.1 GCA_902795715.1 uncultured Lachnospiraceae bacterium
AAAACCATGTGGACTGGGCGCCGTTTTTGGCTTGATTGATTTTTTTCTTGAGTTTTTTTAGGAGGTAGCCTATGAAGAATTATGTGTTAAGCTGCTGTTCGCCGGCCGATTTGACCGCGGCCCGGATGACGGAGAGGGATATTTCCTTTGTTTATTATAATATAAGTATAGATGGCGAGGATTATAAAGATGATATGGGACAGACGGTCAGGTCCGAGGACCTGTATCCGAAGATGCTTGCCGGAGCGGATGTGAAGACATCCCAGGTTTCCATCGGGGATTATCTTGAATACTTCCGCGGTTTTTTGAAAGAAGGAAAGGATGTCATTCACGTGACCCTCTCCTCAGGCATCAGCGGCACCTATAACTCTGCCAAAATGGCCATGGAGATGTTGAAAGAAGAGTTCCCGGACAGGAAGATCTATGTGATTGACAGTCTCTGTGCTTCTTCCGGCTATGGCTTTTTTATGGAAGGCATGGCGGACAGGAGAGATGAGGGGATGGATATCGATGACCTCTACAGATGGGGCATGGAAAACCGGCACAGGGTACATCATTGGTTTTACACAACGGATCTGACCTTCTTTATCCGTGGCGGCCGGGTATCCAAAACCGCCGGTGCCATCGGACAGGTTCTGGGCATCTGTCCTTTGCTCAATGTGGATGACAAGGGGACTCTGGTCCCCAGGGAAAAAATCAGGACAAGAAAAAGAGTTCGCCGGCGGATTGTGGATGTCATGGAGGAGTATGCTGTGGATGGCAGGAATTATTCCGGCAGATGTTTTATCTCCCATTCCGATGAAAAGGAAGCACAGGCTCTAGCGGATCTGATCAGTGAACGCTTTCCCGATCTTTCCGGTAAACCGGAGATTTTCCCCATCGGTGTGACGATTGGCTGCCACACAGGCCCCGGAACCGTTGCCCTCTTTTTCTGGGGTTCGAAAAGAGAGGCCGACTGAGAATCATAGTAATTGTATTCCATATAAGTATATGGTATGATATCAGGGATAACAAAAGAAAAGACTCTGACCGTGAGGATACGTTCCGGGCGGGAATAGTCATAAGAGAATCAAACAGGCTTACCCTGCCCTCTTGTGCCCATTTTCCCACGGTTGGAGAAAATGAACATAAGAGGGTATTTCTATGCTTAAAATTGCGATTTACGGCAAGGGAGGCATCGGCAAGTCGACCGTGACCGGCAATCTGGCCGCGGCCTTTGCCTGTCTGGGAAAGAAAGTGATCCAGATCGGCTGTGATCCCAAGGCGGATTCCACCATCAACCTGCTGGGAGGAGAGACGCCGGAGCCTGTCATGAATTATCTGAGAGACCACGACCAGGATCCGGAATCTATTGAAGAGATTTCCAAAGTGGGTTTTGGCGGGGTGCTCTGTATTGAAACCGGGGGACCGACCCCGGGACTTGGCTGTGCAGGACGGGGAATCATCGCCACTTTTTCTCTCCTGGAAGATCTGGAGCTTTTTGAAAACTATCAGCCGGATGTGGTCCTCTATGATGTCCTTGGCGACGTAGTCTGCGGCGGCTTTGCCGCACCCATTCGGGAAGGCTATGCCAGGAAAGTTCTGATCGTCACCTCCGGAGAGAAAATGGCTCTCTATGCCGCCGGCAACATTCAGTCCGCAGTAAAAAACTTTGAAGACCGGGGCTATGCCTCCGTCTATGGAATCATCCTCAACCATAGAAATGTGGAGAGAGAGAGGGAGAAAGTGGAGGCTTTTGCGGCCGAGACCGGCTTGCCGATTGTGGGGGAGATTCCCCGCAGCGATGAGATTATACACTGGGAAGACAAGGGAATGACCGTGGTGGAAGGGGATCCGGATTCTGAGGTGAGTCAGGCCTTTCTGGATCTGGCCCGGGAATTGCTGTTAGCGGATTGACCTTCAGGAGTCTCCCGCATAGGGTGTCTTGCATGGAGAGTTTAGCATGATTATCCTGGAGAGACTGTCTGCCAAAAAAGATGGTTAGATTGGAGGCCGGAAATCTTATGCAGGAACTTGTGAGAGGGTCCTGAGCTTCAGGTGAAATAAAAAATGAAAGAGAAAAAAAATGAACTGTTGAATATGAATATAGAGGAGAGGTGCCCTGTTTTCTATACTGCCCGGGAACTTTCAGCC
>CADBME010000416.1 GCA_902795715.1 uncultured Lachnospiraceae bacterium
AGGTAATGTTTTTTCACGAGTTAACAATATAACATGAATATTATCTATATCCGAATATAGTATTCCTTCCACCTGATTCTGTGCCCCACGATGCTTATCTTCTGCAAAATCAAAAGCATAACAAATTTTACTCCACTCTTCGGTTTCCTCCTGATTACTATCACAAAACGTATCCAATTTCATTGAACCATTACAGTCAATTTTCACACGATAATAATTGTAATAATTATACGACTTTTTATTAACATGATTTACATGCTCTGCATTTTCCCCGAACTGTGTTTTAATCTTCTTTCGTATAACAAACGTCCATTCTTTTCCTGAATCTAGCCTATTCCAGTCAAAAATAGAAATCATATGTTCTCGTACATCTCCCTTAATTATAAGTTCCTGAACGATTTTCTTTATATCTGGTGAACTGCCCTTAGCACCCGTAAAATGCTCCGCCTCTTCTGTAATATGTTGTATTATATATCCCTTTAAGTCATCACTATGAGGATCATGCAGTTCATTTTCATCATAATAATCACCATCATGAATAATCCTAATATTATAAGCCTCCTTAGAAAGAGACCCTACAGCAGCCTTTATATTGTAATACTTCTCCAACTCCTCCTGAAGCTTTGCTACAATAATTCTTGACTCTTCCGAGTTATTCTCATCTACAATCACAACGCCCTTTTTCTGCAACATTTCACCATATTCAAGTTCTGATATTCCTTTCTTCTCCAGATTAGATATATCAAATTCCTGAGCATCTTCCCTTTCCACAAGTTCTATCGTCATATATTTTGAAAGAGTATCCTTTACATCTCTTAGAAACTGCTCCATAACTCCCATCTTACTCTTTCGGAAATGCGCTATATCTGTGATATCAAAATTATCCACTCTAAAATGGTTATGTGGTAAAGAACCTTCCTTATATGTAATTACATCAGCATCTGTTTTAAGCTTCTTTCTAAACTCACCTGTCTTTGCATCTATAACATATAGCCCGGTGCCTTCTTTCTCATATCTCCTGAACGTCTTATGCTCTAGATTAAGATACATACCCGGATCAATAACAATCTCCAAAAATCTGATAAAGTTCACTTTACCAGTTGATTTATCTTTATGGCTCCATGATGGATCATGATAAAAAAGTTTACCGGTAAGATTGTTATACTTGAAATCCTCGTGTTTTGGTGTTCTCATAGAATTCATAAGTAGCTGTGCCAATAATCTATTTTCATAATAGAAGCACTTACTACACTGATCACTGTCAAACAAATCAATCTTCTGGATTTTTACATCCTTATACTCTTTCATAATACTTTCTTTGAATTTCTGTTCTGTCACTTCACCCTTACGGAACAATACCAATGCCGTTGCGCCAAATGACCACTGCACCGCTGCTGCCTTAAATTCATACACTGCCGAATCTAAAATATTGTATTTGTAATAGTCCTTATTTGCCTTTTCGACTCTAAAAACATCAAAGCCAGCATCAATATTTTCCATGTTATAGGTAACATTAATTCTGTTAGTTAACATTTTCAAAATCCTCCTTATGAATCATATGTAAGTTCTCATAGCAAACTGTACCATCTTCTTTTATAAGCATTGGAATCTCAACCAGACGCTGATCCACGATTGCACTTGGCTTGTAATTTTTATCTGATACAACATTTATGATATAAACTCGTTTACCGCCTATAGTCTCTAACTTTCTCAATATATCTTTTCTGATTTCATCTCTTTCCTGAACATAAGTAAACTTCCAGTTTTTAAAATCAACATACACATCTTCAGATAATTTATAATCGAAAAATTCAAAGTAGTCCGGTTCCGTTATAGGTAATAACTCTATTCCAAGTTCCCTATTCAAGATGAACTTACCTGCAACCTCACCCAGTGCTCCTTTGTAAATGTTATGAAACAATACCGGGCTCAGCAGATACTCATTCATCTCAAATTGCAATGCATATCCCATTGTTTCAAAATATGCCCTCATTCCAGGATATCTAAGTATCGCCTGTAGTCCAGATTC
>CADBME010000417.1 GCA_902795715.1 uncultured Lachnospiraceae bacterium
CTGAATGTGGCGATACAACCTGTCAGATATGATCAGCGAGATCATATCTGACAGGAAAATATAGACACCAACTATTTGACGCTTACAGAAAAAATATGTCAAATCCAAAACAACTATCAGGTTCTCCAAATCTTTGCGTCTAAAATAGCATCTTCAATAACCTATAAACATTTCTCTATATGCATAATAATATCCTTTCCTCCCATATCTCAGAATCGTCTATTCCAGAAACCACTGCATATAATCGTAACGGTTATTTGTAGTATTTCGACAGCTCTATAATACAATCCTCAACATATCTCCTGCATTCGTTAGCTATAGATACGGTCACATATTTTGTATGTGCTGGTGGATTTCTATAACGATTAATGATCGTTGTTTGATCGAAGATTTCTGCTATTCTTCCTGATACGAGATTGTCGTATCCTAAATCATTAAAAACTTCCTGTTTAAAAATCCGAACCATCATATCACCATATTCTTGGCTTTGCTTAAATGTCTCCTCCATGTTTTTTTTATTGAATTCGGTAAAAAAGCTGTTCCACTGACCTGCTGTAAGCCTTTCTTCTGATGCCTTATCCGGATTAAACCTGTTAATATTCCATCGATTTTTCTTGGATGATGATAGCGATACTGACTTTGCTTTAATTTCATCATAATTCTTCTCAAGTATCGGGAACACTCTTTGATTCATTTCACATTCCAACAATCG
The DNA here is from genome assembly GCA_902795715.1 of uncultured Lachnospiraceae bacterium. Next base: position 713 of record CADBME010000417.1, read on the forward strand.
TACATATGAAAGACAATACATGCCTGCATCTCTGTATCCATAGTTCATATCAAGGGAAACCATATTATATTGCCATACCGCTGCTTTATACATTGGTTTAGTTTGGTCATGAAGCACCTGATACACTCTGGATTCCTTTTCTAATCGTTCCTCTTCTCGCAACATTTCAGGAAAGTGGGTATCTAACAATCCTCTGATAAAATCTATTAAATCAGAGTACTTTAGTTTATTAAATTTACTTTCCAAGTCAAAAAGAATCTCTTTCAAATGCCCAGCAGTAATCCTATTCCCCTTATATATCGAATAAACAAAAGAATCCTTATACTCCTGAAAAGATTTTTTCAGTTCGCTATAAAGGCCTAGCCTTCTTTCGAGATCCAAAAGAGTCAGAATATCCCTCAATTGTCCTTTCCTGCCATCGATACTCTCGTCATTTAAAGCGCTACTGAAGTACTTTTTAAAAAAGTCCAAAATCAAAATTGGATCAATGGGCGTAGCCGTTTCAACAGCGTTTCTTATAGCTGATATATAATCATCTTGAATATTGATAATTGATAGTCTTTTTTGCAGATCTGGCCCAAATCCAGAATTTGAATTGATAGAACCAATAGATGCTAACTGTAAATAATCTGCCTGCAGTTCGTAAACATCTATTAATTCCTGCACAACAAATTGTAGATGAATTCTTTGGAAAGGAGTTTGGGAATAATTATACGCAACAATCTGATAAGGCAGTTTTTCATTTTGTTTTCGCATCATTGCTTCTATAAAACCGCCACACTGCCAGCTAATATGTAGTTTCCTACAATCTCTTATCTCTCTCCGTAATTCACGATATCTTCCCAGCATCAGTAAACAAGCCAAATAATATTCGTTTAATTCAAATGAATCTGCTGTACGATTATTCCCTATCGTATATAGACAGTTTTCATATTCTCCACGTAAATACAGGACTTCGGCTTCAAGCCATAAAGCAACAGGTTCTTTCTTTTCGTTCAATATTCCAACAGCTTTCATACACTGATCGAAGTTCAATTCTTGGAGTCCTTGAACATACAGCTGATGTACGTCTAAATTATTCATGTCCAATACCTCTTTAAACCCTTATTGCCTTCATCTATCCCAATCACTCGATTATCACCAGAAATATTATATGTTCCAGCCGACAGTAGCCCAAACTTACTCTGTAAGGAAAGGCATATCCGGGATAGATTTATCGTTATAGCAATACTCACGCAGAATGCCATTGCTCATTTACTATAGTACAATTCGTTTTTAAGACTAATCTTTTGGTTTGAATCTTTGTCATCGTATATATCACTCCATCCAGCATATAACTATCTTGGAAAAGTAGGTGTTATGCAATATATAAGCTGCCTGTTTTTCGAATTGAAAGTATTTGCCCTAGATATCGATCATCCCCTTTAGACGTGATCGGATAGTTGGTATAAGAAAAGATGATATTGTAAATACTATAGCGTCAACAATCAGTAAG
>CADBME010000418.1 GCA_902795715.1 uncultured Lachnospiraceae bacterium
TAAGTGTTTCGCCTCTCTATTATGAGAAATATAGTGGTCACACATTATACATCTGGCATTACAATAAGTTGTATGCTCTAATTGAATGTGCGTAGGAAATGAAGACAGAAACAAATGCTTGCTGTTTACTTCAAGAAATATCTTCATTATGTTCAGTTTCTTCAAGTCAGCATAATTATTGTCTTTTAATAAACCTTCTTGCAGCACTCCAATATGATCGATATCGTCCCTCGACAAGATCCTGTCTCTGTAAAAGAACTTTATCTCTATTCCTCGAATAAGGCAGAAACTCAGCGCATCAAAAAAAATATCTGCAAACACCATTTCTCCGGCCGGATAATTCGCAACCTCATTTGGATTACAGAATAATGTTTCTGGGCCAAATATAGAGACAATGTTCAGCCTCATTTCCTGAGATAGATTTTTTCCCTCAACAACTACTATCATTTAAACCTCAATAAAAATCTGTCTGAATTCATGAGAATCAAAGTGAAGCAATTCGTTCTCGTGCCCCATTAGGTATGAGCAATTCATACAACAATCGGGTATCATTCCAGAGTTAAAAACTTCTCTCAGCCGCAACGATTCACAATTATTCATCGGGTTTGCCAATCGCAAATCCGGATCGTCATCAACTCTTTTCTCTCGCACGATCTCTCCACAAGGTCTTAGCTGAGCATCTGAATTGACGTTAATTCCATAAGCAACCCAGTGACAAATTCCATTGCACTTAAAGCTGCCTTCCATGGAATAACTTGCCGGTTCAAAGAGACCCTTCCTATACAATTCCTTATATTTCAGATATAAGTTCCGGTAATAATCTGCATCCCGGTACATAATAGAATCAGAGAGGCTTTTTTTCTCGCGTTCTGCCTCTGATACAGAGTACTCTTCATTTTCATAAATAACCGGAATGACTACCTTTATTCCAAGTTCTTTGCCCGCCTTCACAGCTTCATCCATAAGCATTGTCGAAAGGTTCGGATAATTATTAATACTGTCACTCTCATTTCCGATAAATGGATTAGTACTTAGTCTTCCAAATCTTACTTCATCAAACCCAAGCTCCTTAGCAAGATGTACTATATCCACGGTCTCAAGCAAATTTTGCTTCATTGAAACAACCGACATTGTAAATATAGCATCTTCTTTCAGTGTCGCCCGTAACACTCTGCAATTATCTCTAAACTTATCAAATGAGGATCCGCGCCTTATTTTTTCATAAGTATTCTTGTTTGCACCATCACACGATACACATACCCTTCTGAATATATCTCCAATAATCGGTAACGCATCAGTTGGAATATACTGTGCGTTCGTCGTAATGGATAACTGAACCTGATATTCCTTCAGTTTCGATAGAATCTCCACTATTCCAGGATGGATAAATAATTCTCCAATACCATTAATCACCATAACCCTGCAAGTAGGAAGGAATCTTTCAATCACGGTCAAATCCAAATATTTGGCTCGATCATTTTTTTCATAACAATGAGTACACATTATGCATTAACAATTACAAAAACTAGATATTTCAGCGTGAATGATAACTGGTAGATGTTTATAAACTATCGCATTATTCTTCACCTCTATGTATGCCAAATACTGATTTAACGCCTTTGATAATTTATAGTCTTTTTTCTCTATCGCTACATTCATTGCCTCAACAATATCATCTTCATCCGAAAGAGAAACACTTTCTTTTCCCAGTCCAGTCAAAACCAGTTCTTTATCTGGCTTGTCTTTTATAATTCGATCAATGCTGCTGCAAAAACTATTAACCTCTATGTTCATAACGCTTCCCAAGCTCATATATTAAATACTCTATACCGTATGCTTCCATAATACTTGCCGTTTAGATGACTGACTAATTCTATAACATCAAGGGCGGAGTCTTTCTTAAGAGTAAATACTCCAATAATGCTTCTGCCGAGCATCTTGTAAATATTAGGATCATAATTAAATCGGCTACCGTATTTTTTTTGCAACTTACTACTTGAAACGCCGTTCCTAAAGCTCTTTTTTATCACACCACCAACGGTTGTGATATTATGAGAATATATTCGAGCTTCCGGGTTATATTTTAACTTTGCTCCATGCTCGACTGCTCTCCAACAGAGATCTACATCCTCGGCATTGTTCCCAAACCAATTACTGAATCCCTTAATCTGATGCAGGAATTTTTTTGTATATGCACAATTGGCAGTCACAAGTACTACTCTTATGTCTTTGTCCCTTATATCAACAACCTCATTGCCAAAGTACATCAACTTTTCCCATGCCAGCTCCCCCCAATATTTATCAATTTTATTTCTCGGTGGAGCATTGCACACTTTGCCGCGCATACCATCAACATCATATTTTTCAAAGAAAGAATTGATGCTTTCTATCCAATTCTGATCTACTACGCAATCACCGTCAGTAAACGCAATTATGTTTCCGGTTGCTCTTTTGATTCCGGCATTTCTGCCGGCTGCCGCTGTCTTTCTTTCGTTCTTTATTAAAATAACATCCTTAAACTCTTCACGAATTATATTTACTGTGGAGTCTGATGACCCTCCGTCTGCAACGATTACTTCAAAAGGCTTCATTGTGTTTTTATAAATCGAATTTAATGTATCTCTTATATTGTTTTCCTCATTAAATACAGGAATGACTACTGAAATTCTATTCATAAGTCACTTTTATCTCCTTATAACTGTTATATTTTTCTAATGCTTTTCCTAAATTCTCTGCATGAATAATTACATTTTCGCAGTTTTCATAAACCGAATCCCAATACTCCTGAGAATCATCATAGTGATATACCTTATCCAGAAAGAAGCCATCAACAGATATTTCTTTGTTGTTTTTAGTTGTTATGCATTCCGTATGATCACGACATGCTGTCCTGCAAACGGCGTCATTACTAAAATATTGATTGTAGCAATTTCTGGAAACACTCTTATATACAATATTTCCATATGAAGCATACGCCTTCATCCCGTGTTCCTTTAGGAGCTTTAACCTCGTTTTGGAACCAACTTCCATTCCCGTCAGCCCACGTTCCTGCAAAAACTGGACGGAATACATATTAAAAATATTACCTCTGGCCCGTCCCATTTGGCTCCATATCAGTTCTGCATCCGGTATTATTTCTGAAATCGTGGTCAATACGCCGACATCTTGTACCAAGTACTTTTTCACGTGGTACTCTGCATCAAGATAAACAATTCCATCCATCATCTCATCAATATTTCTACTTGTTGCATACATAGGTGTTTGTATAATTATTTCTTTGTTGATACATTTGTATCGATCCACACTTTTTATCAGTTCCGCGTAGCCACCGGAAAACATTCTTCTGTTGCAGGTATAATCTCCCAACACAACACCTTTTATATCTTCGTTTTTTTCGACAAACTCCAACATGCCCGGAGAAACATAATCTGTTTGAATGTAGCAATTCATAACTGATCCCTCGTGTTAACTCTTTTAAAGTAGTGTAAAGATGAAGTATCCTTTTTAACCTCTGTACTCTTTAACGCTTCACTTAGTTTCTTAGTATGGGGTACTATATATTTGTACGGAACCGTCCTGCCCTCAATCTTATATGAGAATATTCCCAATTCGACAAAAATCTGTACTATTTCAGACAAGCTAATTGACTTAGACCCAATTGATACAATCTCATCATTCCTATAGTATTCATCTTTACAACCAACACAATACTCATCTTCTTTCAAATAATGAGGTAATTCGCAAATTCTATTATCATTAAAACAAATCCCCCCATCTGCTACTATTTCATATTCCATATCTGGTTCAGCATTCATTATTGCTATAATCTCGTCTATGTATAGGTTTGTTGATAAAACTACACGGTTTACGCCCATCTCTTTTAATATGCTCACTGTTTTGGCATTATAAACTCCGAGCAGAGTGCTTGCATGAACTTCTGTTTCATTAAGCCATTGTGTGGCTCTATAAAGCATCCCCCAGTCGGATAATATCACGGCATCAACACCATACTTTTCCAATGAAAGAAGATTGCTTTGAATAACATTTATATCATCATTTTTAATTCCGGCATTTATTGCGACATGAAGTCTTGTATTATTGCTATGGCAAATATCAACCGCAGTTTTAATCTCATCGAGAGATAGATCCGCATTGCTAGGTCTGGAGCTGAATCCCTTCAACCCTACGTATATCGCGTCTGCCCCTGCCTCAATCAAAGGTAGTATCGCATCTATTTCTCCTGCAGGTGCTAGGACTTCATACTTCATAATCTATCTTCTCCTTAACTTTGACTCAATAAAGACCTTGACAAATGCTGTCTTCCCGATGAAACATCTGATGGTAAGCAAAACACCTAATACTGTCAATGGCAAAAATCGTAAATCAACCGTGTCCAAATATAGCAATACAATCATTAGCAAGAATACGTTAAACAGGTCTTCAAGCGGAACGGCTAAAAAAGAACAGAACCATTCAACCTTCATATATCTAGTAACTACAATCGAA
>CADBME010000419.1 GCA_902795715.1 uncultured Lachnospiraceae bacterium
GCTTATGGCAGAAACGGAACACTGTGGCGTCCGCACTCGAAGTAGCATCTGCCAGCTCGCTCATGGTCATGTGCATCACATCAGCCGGATTCTTCAATATATAATCCGCCAGCTTCTGTTCCGATTTTGTGAGCCCGTTATAGCTGCTGCGCAGTAACGGAAGGCAGGTAGTCTGTTTAAAGTTTTCCATGGAAATCCCCCCAAAAGAAAAATGATATAAAATTGTCTGACGTTATGAACTACTTTGACAATATTATATCATAATCAGGGGAAAATAATAAATACCACACCTGTCGTTGCATTTATATAACTTTTGTATATATTGATAAAACCTTCCGGCTTTTTTATAATATTATCAATAAGTTTAATATTTTCTCTTTCATTTAAGGAAAGGAAATCCGTATGAAAATTGATTGCGACAACAGTTTTTTTCATCAGGACTATAAAAATCTAAACGTGTTATTATTCGTCCCCCATCAGGATGACGAAACTATTGCCGCAGCCTCTTTGCTTTACAATCTTTCACATTGCGGAACCCATATCACTCTGGTATATACAACAAACGGAGACTATACATATCCTGCGGAAATCCGCTTCAAAGAGGCCATCAACGCAGCAGCCATCCTTGGCATCTCAAAAAGCAATATCTACTTTATGGGGTATGGGGATAACTATAATAACAATAACCACAGCCATTTATTTTATTATAACGACGAAGTCGCAACATCCCTGACCGGACATACCGAAACATACGGAACAGATAATTATCCGGATTATGCATTCCTTCACGAAAAAAGACATCACAGCTATACAAGCAAAAACTATTTAACTGATCTGCTCTCCATTATCCGGAAGACCCGGGCTGATCTTATAATTGCTACCGATTTTGATTATCACGCGGACCACAGGATGCTGTCACTGTATCTGGACAGGGCGATCGGTATCCTGAAAAAAGAAAAACCGTCATATAAGCCTGAAATCTGGAAACGGTTTACTTACTCGCTTGCTTACAAGGCGGTCGCAGATTATTCTTCGGTCAACAATCCGGAAACAAAACTTCCTGTCGCAGGCGGAAATAATAGGTATCAGGATATTATCGGAACACTGTTCTTTAACTGGTCATCCCGGGTCAGAATCCCGGTTCCTAAAAAAGCACAGTCGTGCCCTATCAGAAACAACGTTCTCTGCAAAGCTCTGGAACAACACAAATCGCAGCGCCTGATAACAAAAGCCAGAAGAATACTTAGCAGCGATGAGGTGTTCTGGGCCAGAAGTACGGACAGCATTTCATATGAGGCCGAAGTCACTGTTTCAAGCGGTATTGGCAAGTATCTGACGGATTTTATGGTTTACAATGTTAATGATATTGACCAGTTAACGCCAGAATACTCAGATTACTATTGGCAGCCGGAATACGACGATCCTGAAAAAACCGCCGAACTGAAATGGAAGAAACCTGTTGTGATAGAAAAGATCGTTCTTTATCCTGCTATTTCTGTAACAGGAAAAATTAATGCATTACAAATAACCCTGAATAACGGTCTTAAAAAAGTCATCCGAAATCTTTCCCAAAACGGCGCTCCGACAGAAATTATACTGGAAAGACAGGAAAATATAACATCCTGCACGTTAAAAATTCTTTCCGTTTCAGGCGATACTTACGGTATCAGCGAATGGGAAATCTATTCTTCCGCGGAATATACAAGCAAAATCCATCCCTTTTGCAAAATTCTTATCAATGATAATTTTGTTTATCAATATATAATACCCAAAAATGTTAAAACCCTCCCCATTGATGTTTATACATACGGTGATACAGGCAATGTGTCTCTTTCTGTAGAAAAGGGAAAATCCACTATTCGGGAAGGAAAAGTCCTTATTGACGAGTCAGACCAGAATATTATTATCAAAGCAGAAAATCAATCGGGCTATGTTTACGACTTAATTATTATTAAAAGAGTCTCCAAAACCAGTTTAAAACTAAAGATGCTGTCCGACATGGCAGACAGCATCTTTTTAAAACTAAAGGCGAAAGAATTAAACTATTTCCATAAGTGCAACAGGGTGGTTCGTAAATAGTGTACAGGCAGATACTATAGTTTATTCCACCTTTTTGCCCCATAACCTGCAAATTAAATATCCCGGAGAAAACCGGAATAATAACAACAACCTGCGCCTCCAGGTAATTGACTCAGGAATACTAGTTACACCTTTGAGAAACCTCGCCGCCTCCACATAGTATATGTCCGTCTCATCCAGCTTCGTTTTCATACAATAATTAAATGCGCTGTAAAACCTGCCTTTCTCCGAATTCGCAGAATGGCATCCCCATGCGGACAGGTGATTATATTGTTTCCAGCGGACAGCAAATTGATTCCGCAACACCTGCAATGATTTGCGTCTTACGCTATTCTATTATCGAAAAATACAGAAAGGAATATTTGAATCATGAATAAACAAATCAGTATCATTGTTCCGGTTTATAAAGTTGAAAAATACCTGGAATGTTGTCTGGACAGTTTATGCAGACAAACCATGGCAAATATTGAAATTATCTTAATAGATGACGCTTCTCCTGACAGATGCGGTGAAATTTGCGACCGTTATGCTGCGAAAGATGCAAGGTTCCGGGTTATCCACCAGCAAAAAAATAAAGGGCTTTCCGCTGTCCGCAACCTTGGTATCCGAATCGCTTCCTGCGATTACCTGATGTTTGTTGACAGCGACGACTGGGTTGCTGATGACTTTTGTAAAGA
>CADBME010000420.1 GCA_902795715.1 uncultured Lachnospiraceae bacterium
ATCAGCACTTGATCAGATGAAGGGGAAAATAGATGTTATACCGCCGGATTACAGATATCCCGCAGCTGTCGAGAGCTTTTACAAATATGTGAATAACCGAAGGGCGGATAATATACGTGAGGCCATGAACTTATATGAGGAAGAGATGCACAGGCTGAGGATTGAAAATGCCCAGGAAGCTATACTGAGGGAGAGCCAGAAGCAGACAAGTCTTCAGAGACAACAGGCTATAACACAGTTCTTAATACTAAACAAATAATGTAACTGATCTTAAAGGCGTATTTGGATCAGTTACAATCTACGAGCATCGCAATGGCGATGCTCAGCTATTTTTTGAGGGATATTCGAACATATATCCAATAAAGGGTGTGTGTAATCGGACTGTTTGTCGCAAATCACATGATACACTATAAATGAAAAATGGGATTAAAGCTAAGGACGCGGGAGAAGAGTGATTTGTGCGACATAACATAGTCTTTGCCCGTCTCGTGTTTGGTGAATTTCTAGGGGTATCTGTATGGACGAAAAAGAACTGTCGATTGATGAATTTAAAACGATGATCGATCAATACAAAGAAATCGATATAGACCTTGATGAATTTAGCAATTCTTTTATTGAAAGGGAAGCGAAACAACTATATGAGGACGAGATAAGGGAAAGGTTTGATGGGATTGTGGATTCCATGAGTAGATCTCTTGATAGGGGTAATTATGTGGAAGCGTATTCAAAAGCAAATAGGCTCCGAGGGATTGCTATTGGTGAATATAGAGATGAAATTGACAGGTGTTATGAATTGTGTGTTGAACACGACGTACCGGAAGCCCTTATTGATACGGCATATAAGTATATAAACACTACAGAATGTATGGTAAAGCCCGGAGCGTTTGTCTATCGGGAGAAGCTGTCTGATATGGGATATATTGACAGCTTTCAATGGCTTGCTGACTGTTATTATCATGGGATCGGATGTGAAAAAGATATTGATAAGGCAAAGAAACTGTATTTTGAAGGCATGATCTTTAGTAAAAATATGTACTGTATACAAAGATATGCAGAATTATCAAAAGAAACAGACTTTGATGATGATGAGCTGGTAAAAAATGTTATTCAGTGCATATTAGAAAAGGGTTTTTCCTATGAGCAGAATGAAATTGCCAGGATAGCAGGTTTTATACATGAAGGAAGAATAAAAGGATATGGTAACAAAGCAGTTTATGTATTGCTTAAGGATGTAAACAGATTGTTCGGTAATGGAATAGCTCTTTCGTTACTGGGAGAGAGCCTTTTATATGGATTAGGTACAGATCCGAATCCTGTTGTCGCCGATATGATTCTGAAGGATGCGATAAATTGGCTAGAGTATATTGTGAGTGATCCAGATGACAAATGGATAAAAAAGCAGATTAGTGAGTCATTCTATGAATACGACGATTTTGTGAAGGCTTATGTTCGGACGAAGGAAATGATAGAAGATGCAAAAACAAGAACTTTGACAGCAAAGTTCCTAGAATATGAGGGGTTTGACAGCTTGGATGAACATTTGATGATTGGTGAATGGGAACGTAAGAAAGAGATGTTTATAGATAGATTACCGTCATGATGGTGAAAGTATTTAATGATAATTATACCATATGGATATTTGGTTATTGACAACCAAATAATAAGATGGTAATATAATGGTGTCGATATGGTTATGAATAACCAAACAGGAGGAACGATATGTTAAAAAACACCCCAATTAGAGAAAATGACACCATTAACCAGGATACTGCTAAAATAGCAAGCTTTTTAAGAGTTAGGGGAGCCAATACTTCTCTGCTTTGTTTTGCATTAGATTACGCGGCTTTTATTTCTGCTGAGAATGATATCGATGATGTCGATGGTCTTCTTAATTATATTGAAAATGAAATATCCGAAGAAAGAGCGATGTTTATAAAACAGGTCGCAGGTGAAAACTTAAGTATTGCCATTCAGCTATCAAAAGAATTTGGTTCGAAAGCTATACTTGAATTCTTGCGTAGTTTTTCACATGAAACAATTGGAAAGCTGGGAGAAGATTTAGGGACACCGGAATCTCTTTCAAAACTTGCGCTGAAAATTCTTGATGTGAGTGAAGAAGAATATTTAGCGGATTTCGGCAGTGGAAGTGGCGATTTCATTGTTTTCTCGGCGGCTAACAGTAATAGTAAAGCTATCTATGGTATAGAGATAAACACTTGGGTATACGAAGTTTCTAGAATCAGGACGGAATTATTTACCGAGAATGTAACTATTGAACTGGGGGATATGTTCGCCCTTTCTAATGAAAAGAAGTTTGATAAGATCTTTTCAAACTATCCCTTTGGACTTAGGCAACTTCATCTTCAAGCCGGAGCCGAGTATATTGATGCATTGCATAAAAGGGTGCCGGATATAAAGAAAGCAACATCATCAGATTGGATATTTAATTCTTTGATCATTGATCACCTCACGGATAATGGTAAAGCGGTAGCTATTATGACCAATGGAAGTACCTGGAATAGTATTGATCAGAAAGTAC
>CADBME010000421.1 GCA_902795715.1 uncultured Lachnospiraceae bacterium
ACTCCTGAAATGTGCTGATATGATAACCATTCAAGATGATTATACCACATCAGAGCACACTTTGTCAATTGCTTTGTTTGCGTTTTCTGTGATGCTTTTATTGTTTCTCATAAAAACATCGTAGATAGTGTTTATTTTGATCTGAAATGACCTTTCATCTATCTTATCGGGATAGTTGAGAGTTACATTTATTCCGTTCAGAACAAATCCTTTTTTCTCTTCCATAAAAGCACCTTCTAACTTGATTTTTCGAATATTGATATATGATTATAACAGGCATGAACAGGATAACGTGTTCTGCCATATCACCGGGAACTACAGAAAGTCGGTATTTGATATTATCGCAGGCATTGGTGAGAGTAGGGGATATTCAGCGTTTGATGTTTCATATTCAGTTTTCAAGATCCTGTTTTTTGTCGTATTTATCTTATCTGTCTGTTGTGTTAATTATATCAGATATAGGGGTGTTAGTCAAAAAAGGGCTTTTGTTTAAATTGTCAAAATCGATTCTTTGTTACACACGTTTACGCACTCTATCAGTTTGTTTCGTGTTGGCTCATTTCGTTACAATTTGTTACAAAATGTTTCGTTTTGTTTCGTTTGCAACAAAAAACAGTGCTTTTGTAATATTTGTAGAAATAGGCTTTTAAAAAGTATGTTTTAGATATTCGTTGTATTATACAGATACACTGCTGAGTTTTTGTTGGTTTTTACTATTTATCGAGAGCAAATATACTATAGAGTTCAAAAACATAATAAAATAATCAGAAGGCACTATGCTATTATATTTCGAGCATAGTGCCTTCTTGATATTGTTACGTTTTCATTTAATTGATCAATCTGAATAAAGTTCCTTCCATTTCTTTAGTTCATTTATTATGGGACTTTTGCTGGATGCGCAGGCACATCTGGTAATGAAATCTTTTACAAGAAACTCCAGAGTAATTTGCAGAGGAAAAAGTTTTTTCATTTCTTCTATAGTTTCTTCATTGATTTCAACCTCAATATCTGTCATTTCTTTTTTTATTACTGTACTTCTTCAATATTATCAAATAGTACATGTATTTTAGGATTTGTATGGCTTATCAAGTCAATATGATAGTGACCACAAAACCATTTCCTAAATGTAACCATTTTCGCAATATTATCAAAAAATGTTATAAGTTGAATATTGGGATAAAAATATGAATTAGTTTGTTTGATTACTTCATCTTGTATTACACTTGTTGCACAATGTGTAATGATGTAATCAATAGCATATCTGTGTTTTTTTAAATTTTGTAAAGCCTCGGTGTATTCATTATCATTTGGCAATTCTTCTTTCCATATGCTTTCTCCAATGACACGGTTCTTTTGGTCATGACTTTCGGCACCACCCATTGTAAAAAAAGATTTACCTTGTATTTCAAATACCTGACCTCTCATAAGATGAATTATACTATCTGTTATCATATGTACTTTTCCGTCACACCAATTTGTTATTGGATACTGGTTGAGTAAATCGAAATTTTCATGATTTCCATCTACAAAGAGAGTGGTATAGTTTTGCTGATCAAGCCAATCTCTCCCTCGGATATCTTCACCGCCATTATCCCAAACGAATCCAAAATCGCCACAGATTATAACATAATCTTTCTTTGTCATTTCATAGAAATGAGCGTATTGATTAGACTTAAGCTTGTTGAGATTTCGGAAACCATGAATATCTCCTGTCACAAGTATCATAAGGCATCGTCCTCCGATGTATTTTTTGAAGGTCGTTAATATATCAGAGTTGTTCTCTTGTATATGACGTTCATGTAATCTGTTTAAGCCATATCATTTACTTGGGGTTGCAATATTTCAATACACCCTTCTCTTATTTGAGTGTAAATAATATCCTCCAAAGCTCTATCAAATGCTCTTTCTATCTGTGCTTTGTGTATTGAATTGGTAATATTCTGCCCTATCTTTTGCATCTCTTCTGCCAATACATATTCTGTAATGCCTAATTCTTCTGCAATGCTATCTACTTTATCCTTATTGAATGCTATCTTCATCCACCCTGACTTCTTTTCCGTACATAGCATTCTGAATATGATTGCCCAACGTATAAGTTCCAAAAATTCTTTTTCAGAGCCAGACCATTGCCATTTATTCTCTTTCATTTCATATGCTCCAATTCAGGATATTCATATTATCCCGCCTGTTTTCATCTATCTTGATCCATTCACCCAGTGTCATAGGTTGATAATCATTGAACATACAGAAACAATTTATTATTCATCTATATAGTTAATAGTCCTGCTGTTTTACATATTCGGGCTTTCTTGCTGATATTACTGATAATATAGCCGTGGAGCAACATCATACCAGCATCGTGCTCCGGCAAGCATATCCCATACCTTCGGGTCATCATTGAGAAGCAGGGAATTATCGTCTATATTTTTCCGCCCAAGAATAACATCCAATGAATCCATCATCAGTACGAACATCTGGGCTGTAGCATCAGCAAAATCCTTATAAAAGATATTATCTTCAGGAAGATCACCATTCCAACCAGATACAAACAATCGATACATTTCTTCAAGATCTATATCATCTTTGCTTTTCACGGTCTGAAAATAATCCCAAAGGAGCTTTGCTTGCTGTGCATTATAGCTGTCTATATCCATAAGATCTCTGCTTATCCCTATCAGGCCACGGTAAGCAATAAGCGGATTTCCCTTTCTAATCTTGTTTTCGTGTTCTCTCATATATTCTTCAAGAAGCAGAAATTCATTGTGATTGACAAAAAAGCATAAATTACCGTCACGTTCTACTGTACTTATCATTGCTATAAAGCCGTCCTGTCCTTCTCTGATAAGCTTTTCTACCGCTCCTATGAACAGTTCCTTTACTTTATCACCTTTTGTCGTCACATATACCTTTATCCTTGAAATTGAGTATAAAAAGTCCTTAATTCCAATTTCTATCTGCTGCCAGTATCCTCCCGATGAATTATGTGGGTGAATATTCCAGCCTTCTCTTATATTACTACATCGTGCCTCTAATTCCTTAAAAGCCTCTTTATTCCAGTCTGTTTTTCGGTCTGTACACATATACTGCATTCTTCTGTACAATTCCTCGTAGTCCTTGCAGTCATGACTGTACTCATATATATTTCGGATATAATCATTCAGGGAGAGATACTGCATATCTCTTTCAAGATGCTTCATTTGCCTGAGTCCCATATTATTAGAATATAGTGGGATATCTGGCCGTAATGTTTTTTTGTATCTGTTGATACGTTCGATACGTTGTTCTCCACAACGCTTTTGTTTTTCTATTTCTTCCAGTTCTATTTTTTCCTTGATCTCATCATAATTAAGGCTCATATCTTACACCTCGTTTTTCAGAAGGTATTTATTGCTCACTACCTTCATACTGAGTGCTGCACTTATGAGCTCACAATACACTGGCTCTGTCGGGCGTATTACTATACCCTCTTTCTTACCGCCGTTGGGATACTCGCCGTCAGCTCTTTCCAAGAGTGCTACTACTGTGGGATATTTTGATGGCAGATCTGTATCTATCTCCTCTATAGGTACGGTATTGAAAGCCAGCTCACTACATATCTCCTGCATACGGCGAAGCCCAACCCGCTTGCCGTTCACCATAACAGTAAACACATACCATTCCGGTCGAATTAGTTTCAGCCTGTTCTTCTGAATGCCGGGAGCGCACAATTCTCCCTGTATAGTCAGCGAATCAAGTCCATGCTTGGAAACATATGCTTCCAGTTTCTCTTTATATCTACGCTCATTTACAAGATTATAGAAGGAACTGCTGCCGTCATCCTTATATTCATAATTGTGTCCCGTAACATGGAACCCGTTCTCATCTATACCGATAGAATGTGAACTACCATCCATTTTAGTGCTGATATAATACTCCAGCCCTGTAAAAGCCTTTATAATCTCGGGATCAGCCTGAACACGGGTTTCATCGGTATGAGGGATCATCGGCGGCAGTGTACCTATAACAGTACCTCCTGTTGTTGCCTTCTCCTCTATCTCCCATTTCTTTATACCCAACAGTTCTGTTACATCTGTACCGACCTCAGAGCTTTCAGGAATTTCCGGGAAGTTGCTTACAGGCAGTAAAAGCCCCTGTGAGATCTGCCCTTTGAATCTCTGTGTACGAAGTCTGAAGCCCTCTCCGAGAATATCACTGTTCTTATAGCTTGATGAGCGCATGAACTCAAATTCCGGCCTTATCGGAAGAAAGCTGTCTATCTCAAAATACACTGCAAGATCCATAGGCTTGAACTGTCCTTTGTTCACAACGCACTGCCAGCCGAGTACATGTGCCAGTTCTATCCTGTCAGCGCCCTCGATAGGCTCTATATTCCATATTTTCTGTATACTCGCGAGTTTTCTGCTCATAATATACCTCCGCTTTATCATTTCAAAAATTGAAAAATGTAAATTTCAGGCTAAAATGTCTTGAAAAAATGTATTTTCACAGTATTGCTTTATTTGTATATTATACTTTAAATATTGTTCTCGTTCTTTACACCAAATTCTATTTTAACAGAAATATGTCGATTTTGCAAGCTTTATAGGGATATACCTCAAGTATAGATATAAGGATATCACTCGTCTTC
>CADBME010000422.1 GCA_902795715.1 uncultured Lachnospiraceae bacterium
GGAAGCTTTCTGGTTGATGTCCTGATGGAGAAAAATGAAAAAGGTCTGGGCTGCAAGGTTTATGCTCTGGGAAGAAATGCAGAGCGGGCAGCCAGAAGATTTACCCGGTGGGAGGGAAAAGAACTTCTTCAGTTCATTCCCTATGATGTGACCAAACCCTTTGAGAGAACAGATCTCGACACGGTGGATTACATCCTGCATCTGGCATCCAACACCCATCCCATGCAGTACTCCACGGATCCCATCGGAACCATTACGACCAACATTATCGGCCTTTACAATATGCTTGATTTTGCCGTAGACCACAAGGCAAGCCGGTTTGCTTTCGCCTCTTCCAACGAAATCTACGGGGAAAACCGTGGTGATGTGGAGTTTTTCGATGAGGACTACTGCGGATACATTAACTGCAACACCATGCGGGCCGGCTATCCGGAGGGAAAGCGTTGCGGTGAGGCTCTGTGTCAGGCTTACAAGGCACAGAAAGGCCTGGATGTTGTCATTCCCAGGCTGACCCGGTCTTACGGACCGACCATGCTCATGAGCGACACCAAGGCCATCAGCCAGTTTATCCGAAAGGGGATTGCCGGAGAGGATATCATCCTCAAGTCCGAAGGAACCCAGTATTACAGCTATACCTACGTATCCGATGCGGTCAGCGGCCTTCTTACGGTTCTCCTCTGCGGAGAAAACGGAGAAGCCTACAATATCGCCGATGAAGCATCCGATATCATGCTCAAGGACCTGGCAGCTATTATCGCGGATACTGCCGGGAAAAAGGTGGTATTCGAACTGCCGGATGCCGTGGAGGCAGCCGGATACTCCAAGGCGACCAAAGCCAGACTCAACGGGAACAAGTTGAAAGCTCTGGGCTGGAAACCGGCCTACGATATGAAGGGTGGACTATCCCGGACCATAGAGATTCTCAAGAAGATGGAAAGATAATAGAATGAATAGATAACGGACAGTAACTGCTTACTTTTCTATATAGATATAGAAGGTATCGTTTGTTGAAATCTTAAGCAGAACACAGCCCCGAAGATCAGGATCATTTTTACTATTAGGAAAAGTAGGAAAGGATCAGGGTCTGTCGGGGCTTTTTGTTTGTTTTTAATTGTTAACAAAAACTTAACATTTATTTTTTTGAATCGTCTGTGATAGAGAGAAAGATTCTGATTAGTAATCAGTATTTATGCAGACAGGCAGAGAAAAAATGAGAGATAGGGAGAAGGCGTTTTAATCAAATATTTGATTAGTATAAATAGTAGGAATGATTAGTAATCGCATCTTTTCAGGTCGGTTGACACTGTTTTTTTTTTCAATATAATGGAATCATCAGACGCGAACAAAATCATTTTTTAAAAAAGAAGGTAATATGGAAGCACATATGGCAGCTTCCTCAAATGGCACGAATGTACATGGGAGGTTACATCATGGCAAAAGCATTGGATCTGAATTCATATCTGGACAAAGAAATCGCATGTTCCTGCGGACATAAGCATTATTCAGCTGTTAAGCTGATCGACATTGACAAGGGAGCAGTAAATCGACTTCCCGGTCATATTCAGAAGTTTGGATATAAGAAAGTCTTTATGGTAGCTGATAAGAATACCTGGAAAGCTGCCGGGGCTGCAGCAGCAGAAGAGCTGGCTAAGGCCAATATCGAATTTGATAAAGTGATTCTCGATTATGACGAAGTGATTCCGGATGAGCATGTGATCGGTGAGATTCTGGCCGCTGTAGTTCCTGGAAGTGACCTGATTCTGGGCGTCGGTTCCGGTACCCTGAATGACCTTTGCAAGCTGATCAGCTTCCGGATGGGCCTTGACTACATCATCTACGCAACAGCACCCTCCATGGACGGCTTCGTATCCATCGGTTCCGCTGTAATCCTCAACCACGTAAAGACAACTCTTGATTGCCACGGCCCGGTAGCCGTTATCGGAGATGTGGATGTTCTTTCCCAGGCTCCCATGAGACTGATTGCAGCCGGCCTTGGTGATACTCTTGGAAAATACACCTGTCTCTTCGACTGGAAGCTTTCCCGACTGATCAACGACGAGTACTACTGTGAAGAAGTAGTCCAGATGGTTGAGACAGCCATCCAGACAGTTATGGAATACAGCAATGAAGTCCAGAACCGCAATCCCGAAGCCATCAAGGCTGTGACAGAAGCCCTCGTTCTCACGGGAATCGGCATGAGTTTCATCGGCAACTCCAGACCGGCATCCGGCTGCGAGCATCACTTCTCTCATTTCTGGGAGATGAAAGCCTTCATGCATGGCAAGTTCCCGGCCCTCCACGGAACTCAGGTTGGCGTAGGTACCATCGTTGCCTTAAAGCTCTACCATATGCTGGAAGATGAGAAGATCGATTTCGCAGCCGTCAAGGCAAGCGGCTTTGACAAGGCAGCATGGGAGAAAGAGATTCGCGAAGTTTACGAGATCGCAGCAGACGGTATCATGGCCGTGGAAGAGAAGGCCCAGAAGAATGATATCGGACAGAGGAATATCCGCCTTGAAGTTATTGAGAAAAACTGGGATCAGATTCAGACCATGATCCGGGAAGGGCTGCCAAAAGTCAAAGAGATGGAAGACCTCTTTGCCGGACTGGATGCCCCCATCAACCCGACTCAGATTGATGTCAGTCTCCAGGAATTATATGAGAGCGTAATCTACGCTAAGGAAGTCCGTCCGAGATACACAGTACTTCAGCTGATCTGGGATCTGGGTCTGTCCAAACAGTACGCAGAGGCAACCAGAAAATATTTTGAATCCGAGCAGGCAAAATAGAGCTGACAAGGCAGATAAAAGAGGTCTTTGAAGACCGAAAAAAAGTATCTAATTAAAATAGAATATGTTATAAATATATATATACTAATAAAGTAAAGCATTAAAAACAGGGAGGTTACACAATGAGTAAGTATGCAATTGGTCTTGATTACGGAACATTATCGGTAAGAGCACTTCTGGTAGATATCGCAGACGGAAGAGAGATTGCTCAGAGCGTTTATGAGTATCCCCATGCCTGTATGGAGACCCATATTCCTACAGGTGAGCCTCTGCCCCAGGCATGGTCTCTTCAGGATCCCGGCGACTATATGGAAGGCCTGCTCACGGTAGTTCGTGGGGTCATGAAGGAAAGCAAGGTTCTTCCTGAGGAAGTAATCGGTATCGGTATTGACTTTACATCCGCAACCATCATGCCGGTTCTGAAGGATAAGACTCCCCTTAGCATGACCGAAGAATTCAAACATGAGAAACATGCTTATGTTAAGCTCTGGAAGCACCATGGTGCAGAGGAAGAGGCTGTATTCATCGACAAGGTAGCCCGTGAGAGAAATGAAGAGTTCATGAAGATGTACGGCGGCAAGGTTTCCTCCGAGTGGACAATTCCCAAGATTCTTGAGACCCTTCACAAGGCACCGGAAGTTTACGAGAAAGCAGATTACTTCATGGAGGCTCTGGACTGGATCCTCTGGGAAATGACAGATGAACTGACCACATCAGCTTGTACAGCAGGTTTCAAGATGTTCTATAACGATGAAGCCGGATTCCCGTCCAAAGACTTCTTCAAGGCTCTTGATCCCAAGATGGAAAACTTTGTAGAAGAAAAATTCAATATGCCGGTTCTTCCCATCGGTGCCTGCGCAGGACATCTCTGCGACGCCATGGCCAGAGAGCTGGGACTTCTTCCCGGAACACCTGTTGGTACAGGTATCATTGACGCACATTGTTCCGTACCTGGCGGCGGCGTTGGCAAGCCGGGCGAGCTGATGATCATCATGGGAACATCCTCCTGTCATCTGATGCTGTCCGATCACGGCGCTCAGATCGAGGGTATCCAGGGTATTATCAAAGACGGTATCATGCCGGGCTTCTACGGCATTGAAGCAGGTCAGTCCTGTGTAGGTGATCATTTTGCATGGTTTGTAGACAACTGCATGCCGGAAGCCTATGCACGTCAGGCAAGAGACAGAGGAATCA
>CADBME010000423.1 GCA_902795715.1 uncultured Lachnospiraceae bacterium
CATGGGCATTTTCCACATAATACTGCGGGAGTTGACCGGTGTTTTTTGCGATCTTTTTTGTCATGAAATCAACGGTATAATATTTCTGTAGAATCAGATCTCCCATATATTTTTCGTTTCTTAGGATGGATCTGACGGTAGATTCATACCATTTGTTCTTGCCAGGACCCGTTTTAATATGGTCCTGTTCCAGGCCCTTAGCGATGTGAAGAGGACTGAGCCCCTGAAGAAATTCCCGGTAAATCCGACGCACGATGGCCGCCTCTTCTGGGACAATGACCAGATCTCCGGCATCGTTTTTCGTGTATCCGAGGAACTGATTGTGATTGACCATCACTTTGCCCTGCGCAAAACGATACTGGATCCCCATACGAACATTCTGAGAGATTGACTGGGATTCCTGTTGGGCGATGCTGGCCATGATCGTAATCAGGACTTCCCCCTTTGCATCGAGAGTATTGATGGCTTCTTTTTCAAAATAAATCGGGATATCAAGGGCCTTGAGCTTTCGGATATATTTGAGACAATCCAGCGTATTTCTGGCAAACCGGCTGATGCTTTTGGTGATAACCATGTCGATTTTGCCATCTTCACAGTCCGAAATCATCTGCAGGAACTCACTTCTCTTAGAGATGTTTGTACCGGAGATACCTTCGTCTGCATAGATTTTTGCCAGAGTCCAACCAGGATGGTCATTAATGTAATGAGTATAATGCGTGCATTGTGCCTCATAAGAGGACTCCTGTTCCTCGAGATTGGTGGAGACCCTGCAGTAGGCTGCAACACGTTTTTCAGGTGGAATGGCATCAGATGTTATATTGGATGCTGATAGTTCCGGTGATGTAGCAGGGATGATCCTGATTGCCATAAATTACTGCCTCCTCTTGCTTTGAGTATATTCTTCTGAAAGCTGCTGTATGTGATAAAGACTTAACCGGAAAGTGCCCTTCGGATCAGGAATGACGGCATCATAGGCAGCACAGGCGACCTCGGCAGGATTATGTGCGTCCAAAAGACGAAGAATCCAGGTGTCTTTTGAAAAACGGAATCTGGTGTTTACCGGGGTAGCATCTGCCGAAACAGAATGAGAAAATTCTCCCATTTTGCGGTATCGTTTCTGACGTTCCTCCTGGACTGCCTGAAACAAGGGAACATCGATGATACCAGGATAATAGTCAGTACCCAGATACACCTTGTTTTTAAGAATGTTTCCTCCGGTAGTTCTGGCAACAGACATACCTGCGAGAAAAGAAGCTTTCTGGATAGAGTTTCCTTCCAGATAATATTGAAAGAAATCCTGTACCGCCTTCGCTTCTTTGTCGCAGATGACTGCTTTGCCGTCGATGATCCGATAGCCGAAAGGTATGATATCCATTTATTTCCTCCTTCTTAAATCGTCTCGGACAGAGCCAGTCCGCACAGCAGGTGAAAACATAATGTATGAGTATCCTGAACCGTAACGTGGTCTATGATCTGAAGAAACAGATCATCTTCAAAGGAAACAGAAGGGTTTTTCCGTATTCCCAGAAGGATCTTTCGAAGATTTCTGGCATGTTCAAGCTGGATTCCTTCAAGACTGAACATGTAAGGATCCAGAATCAGTTCCATGGCAAACTGCAGTTTGTGCAGCATGGTCATGAATGCATTTTCAATTGATTTTTCATGGACAGGTGTAATGTGACAGCTTTTGGAATGTTTTTTGCAGGCGCGATAGTGTTTTGCGCCGCTTTTTCTTTTGGCAGAAGTTCTTTTCATAGGAGCCTGGCAGCAGCCGCAGATGATTTTTCCAGTGAAGATGTATTTCGTAGAAGTGTTGCCCTGATTGTTCTTTTCGCTGCCTCGCTGTTTTATGACTTGTTCGACTTGCTGAAAGGTTTCATGACTTATAATAGAAGCATGATGATCTTCCATCACATATTTCGGAAGCTGTCCTTTGTTCGCCTTTCGCTGGAATCGGCCCTCTTCCTTTTTGGAAAATGTCTTCTGCATGAGGATGTCACCGGTATATACCGGGTTTTTTAAGATATTTAAAATGGTTCCTGCATGCCATTTTCCATCGCCGCCTTTTTTGGTAGGGATATGGTGTTCATTCAAAAGCCGCGCAATAGCGGGACTGCCTTTCCCTCTGAGAGCTGCATCAAAAATGTATCGGATGACGCAGGCTTCATCGATGTTGATCACGAAAGTTCCATCGAAAAGGTCATATCCGTAAGGCGCTGTCGAGTAACGGTAAGTCCCGGTAGAAAAACGTTTACTGACAGACCATTTTTCGTTTTTGGATATGGAAAATGATTCATCTTCTGCCAGAGAAGCGAGAATCGTAAGGATCAGCTCGCCTTCCATTTTGCTGGTATCGATCTGTTCTTTTTCAAACAGAATGTGGACATTAATTGACAATAAGTAGCGGACCATTCCAAGAAGATCCGCAGTGTTTCTGGCAAAGCGGGAAATAGATTTTGTGAGGATCAGATCGATCTTTCCCAGACGACAGTCTTCCAGAAGCCGATTGAGTTCATGTCGGGATTGCCATGTGGTTCCCGAGACGCCGGCTTCATAGTATATTTCGGTCAGTTCCCAGTCTTCATGGGCCTGGATCATCTCTTTATAGTGGGCTACCTGCATCTCGATAGATCCCAGCTGGTTCGTATGATTGGTTGAGACACGGCAGTAAGCGGCCGTCCGGATTTTCTTTGCCTTCTTCTCGGGAGAAGATTCCCTGACCGTAATAGAACGGTTCTCATGCGCCTCTTTTTCATAGGGGGAATGAATATCCGGAACGAAGATACCGCGTTCTCTCTGCGCATCCGGCAGATAAACATTTTTCGTTATCATCTAAACCTCCATTGTGAATCATTAATAATATCATATCACTTTTCAGGGGCTGAATCAATTTGAAACCGCTGTATTTTCCCTTGTCAAAACGCAGATAGCGTGCTAGAATAGAGCATTGTTAGTAGCACAAAACCTTGAATGGAGTAGAGAATGTTCAAATCAATTCGATATAGATTAGTAAGTTTCATGTTGCTGGCCGGCCTTTGTGCCGGCGGTTTTCATGTGACGGCAGAAGCGGCACATACAGAAATGACAGCAGAAGATCTGAATTACAATATTGTGATCGATCCCGGCCACGGAGGGATGGATACAGGAGCAGCAGGATATGGAAAGTCTGAATCCAAAAGGACTTTAAAGGTAGGACTTATGCTCAAAGAAGAGCTGGAAAAGTATGATCATGTCAATGTGTCGATGACCAGAACAAAAGATGAATGGGTAAACCTGCATGATCGTGTAAAGATTGCAAAAAAAAAGAAAGCGGACTTGGTAGTCAGTCTGCATTTTGACGGCTGGTCAGGTGTGGGATACAGCAATGGCAGCAGTGTTTTTGTGGCAAAGAAAGGAAGCTACCGAAGGAATCTGGCCAAAGCGGAGGCGCTTCTTGGCAGAAGTGTTCTCCAGGAGTTAGAAGGTATCGGCCTGCGCAACAGGGGATTGATACGGAAAAAATCTGCCAATGTCAAACGATATCCGGAC
>CADBME010000424.1 GCA_902795715.1 uncultured Lachnospiraceae bacterium
ACCGGAGCTCCCGTCTTCATCGCCATATCATATAGAGAAGCGATCTTCTTTGCATGCATTTCTCCGACAGAACCGCCAAGGGCCGAAGCATCCTGGCTGTAGACATAAATCATACGACCGTCAAGAACACCATAGCCTGTGATGACTCCGTCTCCTTTTACTTTCTTTGCTCCAAGATTAAAATCCGTGTTTCGTGCAGAAACAGAACCATACAGCTCGACAAAGCTCCGGTCATCCAGAAGATAACCGATTCTTTCTTCTGCACTCATCTGCACATTTGCCATAATCTACTCCTCTCTGAATGCATAGTAAAAAATGCTTAATATTAAAAACTATTTAACCCATGCTAGCATCATAGCAAAAAGTATTTCTTAAATCAATAGATTTCCGTTAGTTATTTAACATTTTTTGTCCATTACCCATCCAAATAATCCCTGTTATTTCTTGAAAAACAGGTTCCGAAAACAAAAAATTCCATGATGTCGGCTAAATATTGAAAATATTTTCAGTCTAATTGGCGAAACCGACAAAAACCCTCTAAAAATGCTCTTTTCTATTATGTTAAAAAATTAACGTTACGTCCTCCGGTCACAGGGACTTATGTATACAAAGACCGGATCATTCTTTTAACCGGTCATATCTCTTATATTCGTAAATCATTCCTTTTTCAAACGCAAAGGAGGATTATTTACAGGCCCTTTAGAAAAAGAACCCCTGATCACACTCCGGTTCTGCAATAATTCTTTTCAAGTCAGCAGATTTCGTGTATAATAAATATAAATATATGAAGAAAAGTGCTTTCACTTTTCCATCCATACAAACAAGCAGAAGTCCTCTCCATTTTGCCGAAGAGGTCTTCCGGCACAGTTCATTCTTATATAAAGGGAGGCGTTTTCATGGAAAACCGTAAGATATCATTTCGTTCCAGAACCTGTAATCTGAGTCTGTCCTGTTATCCCGGGCACTTTGCAACAAGAAACTCCCATGTCAACTATTTCCTTGATATGACTACGCTCAAGCTGCGCCAGTCCAATGCGAAGGAAGCGGCCAACGCCCTTGTACAATTATATAAAAACACTATTGTCATCGACACCATCGTCTGTCTGGACGGAACGGAAGTCATCGGAGCTTTCCTGGCAGAAATGCTGACTGCCAAAGGCTTCTTCACCAACACGGTCCATAAATCGGTCTATGTCGTCACACCCGAAATTGACACCGACGGCCAGATGTTCTTCCGCAAAAACGTACAGCCCATGATCCAGAACCGAAACGTGGTCATCCTGATGGCATCCGTCACCACCGGAATCTCCATCAACAAGAGCTGGGAATGCATCGAATTCTATGGCGGTAAGCTGGTAGGTATCTCCTCCATCTTCAGCGCCATCGCCGAGTACGGCAACCTGCCGGTCAACTCCCTCTTTACCACCCAGGATGTTCCCTCCTACCACACCTACAACAAGCACGAATGTCCCTACTGCAAGGAAGGGAAAAAGATTGACGCCCTGATCAACGGTTACGGCTACTCTGAGTTGAAATAAGCGGGACAGAGGGAACCTTTCACATTGTCCCGTTTTGGGGAATATTGGAAACTCCGACAGGCTTACATTCATGTATGCTCACAGTCCCGGAAATAATCGCGCAAAAAGATAGCTGCCGCTTTATGACCTGACAAAGACTTAAGCGGCAGCTCTTATTATGTATTCTATTGTATTCGATCAGGTCGGCACATCAATCGAAGCCCCAATCTCCATCTCGGCTTCCTCAAGGAAATCCTGTTTTTTTACTTCGTCGATATCCGGCAAATTATCGATGGATGCCACCCCAAAACAGCGGAGAAACTCTTCCGTCGTCCCGAAAACAATGGGATGACCTATGGTATCAAGCCGGCCCAGTTCCCGGACCAGCTGATATTCCATCAGCTTATTGACAGCAAAATCACATTTGACCCCACGGATATTCTCAATCTCCTGGCGGGTTACCGGCTGCTTGTAGGCAATGATGGAAAGGGTTTCCATCAGGACATCAGTCAGAACTCTTTTTTTGGGCTGGGCAACCAGCCTGCGGATATACTCATAGTTTTCCTGTCTGGTCGCCATCTGCCAGGAATTCTCCAATTCAATCAGGCCGATACCTCTTCCCTCTCTCTTGTAATCTTCCCGCATCTCACAGAGGACCCAGCGGAGCTGATCCGGATCCATGTCCAAAGCCCGGGCCAGATCTGTAAGCTCTACAGCTCCTCCCATGGTAAATAATATTGATTCTATAACCCCTTTTAATTTCTCTTTTTCCATCTAAGATACCGCCTTCTAAGAAACCGCCTTTTTTTCCGCCGCGGAGATATAAATCTCGCCGAAGTTCCCTTCCTGCTCTACCAGAGCCTCCCCACCTTTGATCAGTTCAAGGACCGCCAGGAAGGTTACCACCACTTTCTCACGGCTGGGCCTGCTTTCCAGGAGAATGCGAAAATTCACTTTCTCTCCATTAGAAAGCATATTCCTAACCGTCTTCATCCGGTCTTCCACCTTGTATTCATCTCTGTGGATTTTCCCGTAACGGCTCCTGACCGGGTCACGGCGAAACTGCTTTCTCTTCATGACCATGCGGAAAGTTTCGCTGAGAGCCAGTAAGGTTACATCGCCCACGATCTCCTGCGGATTTACAGGCTCTTCATAGTCGCGAATCTCCCGGGGGACAGATTCCTCCCGGTAAAAGACCTTATCGGCATCCACCCGAAGGTCCTTCAGTTCCGCGGCTGCATATTTGTACATCTTATACTCCATCAGCCGTCTTACAAGCTCCTCCCTGGGATCTTCCTCATCCTCCTTCTCCTCATGGGGAAGAAGCATAAGGGACTTGATCCTCAGCAAAGTGGAGGCCATTACCAGAAATTCGCTCATGACATCCATGGACGCATCCCGTCCCAATTCCCTGATGTATTCCATGTACTGGTCTGTAATCTCAATGATGGGGATATCGTAGATAGAGACTTTATTTTTTTCAATCAGATGCAGGAGAAGGTCCAGTGGCCCTTCAAATACATCCAGTTTTACATCTAATTTCATAGCCTATCTTCCCGCCATTTCAAGGGATTCCGCAGCAAGTGTCACGGTTTCTTCTTCTTTAGGCTGGGGAAGGAATTCCACCCGGTAAATGACAGCAGCCAAAGCCGGGATGGTAATCGTGAATTTATAAGGGAACCACTTGTAGCCGTTTTTCTGTGCAAGGATATCGTCCCCGGAACCATCATAATAACCCTCGTATTTTTTTCGCTCCCCGGACAGAACCTCATGGAGAAGAGCGTAGTGATCGTATCCGAACTCATAGTCACTATACTGTCTGTCGC
>CADBME010000425.1 GCA_902795715.1 uncultured Lachnospiraceae bacterium
TAGAAGATATTTCCAGTTATCAGAAAAATCTTGATTCTAATTTCATGTCAATATCACCTACGTCTACTAAAGTAACAAAAGGAGAAAAGTATACTTATACTTTAAAATATAATGATGCTACTTTTTCTAGAGATGTAGAATGGAAGGTTACAGATGTTAATGGAAAAGAGCTTAAGAATACAAAGATAGAGAACGGACATGTTCTGAATGTAGGATCATCTGAAAAAGCAAAAAAGATTATAATTACAGCATCCGTTAACGGATTATCGGTTTCTAAAACTCTTAAAGTCAATTCTCCCAAGAATCCTTCCGGCTCCGGTTCCGGAAGTGGCTCCGGCAGCAGTTCGACATCCACCAGCAAGTCCGGCAGCACAACTTCCAAGAGTGGAAATACTACCACATCCACCAGTTCCAACAGCGATGACATAGACTCGGATAATGTGGTCTACAAGGGAGAGGAACTCAGGGCCCAGATTGAGTTGAGAGAGGAAGAGCTGGAACAGGAGAGAATTGATCTGGAAGATGCGCGGATCAAGTACAATGAATTGAAGCAGAAAGTAGATGCGGCTACGGTCAGAGCTTCCATGGCCGGACAGATTACGGTAGCCTATACCAAAAACAATCTTCCCGAAAGCGGCAAGCCCATTGTCGTCCTGAAATCCAGAGGCGGAACCTATGTCCAGTTTGATGTCAATGAGATGAACATGGATATCGTCAAGACAGGCGGTAAAATGAAATGCAGAAAGAGTGACGAATACGGCTTTGATTATGGTTTTGAAGAAGAAGGAGATGATGAGTCCGAAAGCGGACAGACCTACACGGCTATCGTAACAAACATAGCTGATTATCCATCCAAAACCAAACAAAGCACGGATTCCTGGATGTATGATGACACTTCAGCTTCCAATCCAGACTCCTCTTTCTATACAGTCACCGGTACCATCGCCAAAGCCGACGGACTGAATGCCGGAGATGCCATGGAGGTTTCCTTCAGCGCCAAAGATATGAAGCAGGAAGACGCCGGAGAGCAGATTGCCATTATGGCTCCCTTTATCCGTCAGGAAGGACGAAGATACTATGTATATAAGGTCGGTAAAGACGACCGGCTTGTCAAGCAGTATGTTACCATAGGCGGAACATCCTATGGATTTACGAAAATAACCAAAGGACTGAGTGCAGATGATTATATCGCATTTCCTTATAGCAAGGATGAACTGAGCCAGGCCAGAACCCGCAAGGAAGATGACACATCAACAATCACTCAGAAGCTCTATGAGGCTCCGGAATTTGCATGGTAATGAGGTGAAAGACTATGTTTGAAAATCTACGAATATCTCTTTCGGGAATCTGGGCACATAAGCTTCGATCTCTGCTGACTATGCTCGGAATCATCATTGGTATTGCGGCCATTATTGCCATTGTATCAACCATTGAAGGAACCAGGGACCAGATTCGAAATAATATGATCGGATCCGGTACGGTGGATGTTCGACTTAAAGCCGGAAGTTCCGACTTTAGCACGAATTTCAACAGTGATCTGGTTGACAATGGATTAACTCCTCTTCTTACTGAAAAGGATCGGAAAG
This sequence comes from uncultured Lachnospiraceae bacterium, assembly GCA_902795715.1. The sequence continues at coordinate 1,587 of CADBME010000425.1, forward strand.
AAGTCGAGAAGATTCCCCATGTTAAAGAAGCCGGCCTTTACAGAGAAAGAACTTTTGAAAGCTGGGATACTTTCCGAGTTTTCTATAACGATGTTGCCCTGGATTCGATTCATCTGGTGGGAGTCGACTCCCATTACCTCAGTATACATGGCTATGTGGTAGCTGAAGGAAGATTTTTCTCGGACTCGGATTTTAACCATTACCGAAAAGTCTGTATGATCAACTTCACCACCGCATCCCAGCTTTTCCAGGATGTGGATCCCGTGGGAAAATGTCTTGATGTCAACGGAGAACCTTTTACGGTTATCGGTGTCTATGCACCGGCCAGCGAATCCTCTGTAGTCATCACTTCACCGGAAGACTATGTAAAATTCGGATCAACCGAACAGAGGCTGACGGAAGTTCTGATTCCCGGATCCTGCTGGCAGATGGTCGTCGGTTATGACCATCCCCAGAATGTAATCATCCAGCCGGATTCCCCAGATAACATTTCCTCTGTCGCCATCGCAGCCAAAAAGCTTTTGAATAAAAATGACAGACTTCGGGCTCAGAAGAAACAGGGAGGATCTGTAGAAGAAGGAGAAGACGAAGACTTCGGAGGGATGGAAGCAGACAATACCCGGTTAGAGTATGATGCATCCGATGCCCTGGAGAAGATTAGAGAAGATGAGCAGCTCCAGCAATCGACACAATCCCAGCTAATCTGGATTGCCAGTATCTCCCTTCTGGTAGGAGGTATCGGCGTTATGAACATCATGCTGGTATCTGTTACAGAACGTACCAGAGAAATCGGACTCAAAAAGGCCATCGGTGCCAGAAAACGAAGCATCATGCGCCAGTTCCTTACTGAAGCAGCTGTTCTTACCAGCCTTGGAGGAATTGTAGGTATCCTTGCCGGAATTGCCATGGCTGAGGTGATACAAAGGGTCAACAACATCCCTATCTCCATCAGCATACCATGGATCATCATATCCCTGGCATTTTCAACACTGATCGGAGTCATCTTCGGATTCCTGCCAGCCGTGCAGGCCTCCAACCTCGACCCGATTGTTGCTCTTAGATACGAATAGAATATATAATATATGTGGGACAGAGGGGACGTTTCATATTGTCCCACTTTGTAGATGATTAAACAAAGTGGGACAATATGAAACGTCCCCTCTGTCCCACTTGGCATTTACCAGGCAAAGGAACAGCATCCGGCATTATTGATCAGTTTCCACTGCTGTTCTTTGATTGCTTTGACATAGGATTTCTTTACTTTTATTTTCTTATAGGTAAATGATATGGTAAGATTTTCTTCCTTATCCATCATGGGATTCTTCCTTCTGGTTTTTATGATGGACGGACCCTTCTTTTTGTAGGTGATTGCTGCTTTATAATAACTGACCTGACGGCCGTTGCTTATGGCACTCACGCTGGTTACATTTTTTCTCTTGTCAAATTTGTATGTAATGACATTGGTCCAACCGGTTCCCTTAGCAGTTTCTTTTGCTACATGTCCTTTTTTATACTTGTAGCTGCTTTGGGAAACATTGGTGCCTTCAGAGTTTGACCATGTATTTGCACTGCTTTTGATTTGCTTTTTCTTATTATAAGTATAGGTCTGGGTTTCTGTTCCGTCAGCTGACTTTCCTGTCTTTTTCTTCAGAAGTCCCTTCTTCCAGGTATAGGTCCAGGTATCCGTTCCCTTAAAATCCCCACTTATTACTTGACTTACATATTTTTTCAGCCTGAATTTTTTTCCGTAGGTAAAGGTTTGAATGTCTATGGGACTTTTTATTGTTTTGATAAACCCCTTTTTGTTTGTTTTATTGTTCGTCAATGTTGTCATCCCGTCATTTAATTTCATGGCCGATACGACATAGATTTTTTCCTTAGCAGCTGCTTTAGCCGGATGGTATGGCAAGAACAGTAGACTTGCCATCAAAACAATGGCAATAATCCATGCTACAGACTTTGAACGACTTATTCTCATAAAAATCACTCCTCCTTTCACGAGTGGAATCAACCGAATCACTACCTGCTGTGCCTGGAACTAGAAACACTTCTATTTTAAATGATTTGTCCCACTTCCGATGAAAAAATCCTCTTGCATAAATAATATCATGTGGTATGATTATAAAGCAACTCACATAAAAGTTAAAGGAGA
>CADBME010000426.1 GCA_902795715.1 uncultured Lachnospiraceae bacterium
AGGTTCTCCTCCACAGTCCCGCCTACATCGGTTTTACCCATGTCCTGGAGAATACAGGCAGAGTGGCGGAGCTCAGCCCCCTTTTCCGGGATGAGGAAGGTGTCTGGAGGATGGACTATGAGGATATGGATGCCAGGATCAAAGAGAACCATATTCACCTGGCTGTATTCTGCAGTCCCCACAATCCCTGCGGCAGAGTGTGGGAGAGATGGGAGATTGAGAGGGCCATGCAGGTATTCCAGGAAAACCAGTGCCTGGTAGTCTCTGATGAAATCTGGTCGGATATCCTGCTGAACGGCTGCCGGCATACTCCGACCCAATCGATCAGCCGGGATGCCAGAAACCGGACCATTGCCGTATATGCACCCAGCAAAACATTTAATCTGGCAGGCCTGATTGGAAGCTATCATATTATCTATGATCAATACCTTCGGGACCGCATGCGCCGTCAGTCCGCAATGACCCACTATAATGATATGAACATTTTTTCCATGCATGCCCTGATCGGGGCCTATAAGCCTGAGGGACATGCCTGGGTTGACCAGCTCTGTCAGGTCCTTTCTCAAAATGTAAATGATGCCTGTGACTTTATAAGAGATCATTTCGAGGGAATTGATCTGGCCAAACCTCAAGGAACCTACATGCTCTTTCTCCATTGTGAGAAATACTGTAAAGAACATGACCTTACTATCGATGAGCTCATCCAAAAAGGCTGGGATGTGGGTGTTGCCTGGCAGGAGGGAGCTCCCTTCCATGATCCCTGGGGGATAAGGATCAACCTGGCTCTGCCCCACTCCCTTGTCATGGAGGCCATGACAAGATTGAAAGAGTATGTTTTGTTATGATCCTGAAGTCAGGTGATTGCAGATAAGAAAACCTGATAGCAGCTGCAGTTAAATCGTAATGAGGAATATATGGTGAAGCCAATAAGGCTCCATGACAAAGGATGACCATCCGGGAATCCAAGGAGAAGAAAAATGTTGGAAAGGATGACAGCAGACCAGACAAAAAGAATGATGCTGGCCGTATGTGATCGGATCATAGCAGAAAAACCCTGCCTTACCCGGCTCGACAGCCCCATCGGAGATGCGGATCATGGAATCGGTATGATGAGAGGGATGATGGCTGCCGGAAAAAAACTGGAGGAGACAGAGACCTATTCGGATATCAATGCCATTTTTAAGGATGTGGGACGGTCTATGATTTCCACCATGGGCGGTTCTTCCGGTGTGGTTTTCGGAACCATGTTTACCGGGGCGGCGAAGAGTATGCCGCCTGCCAAAGATCTGACCGGGGTTCTCTTTGTGAAAATGATGGAAAATAGCCTGAGGGAGGTACAGAAAAGAGGAAAGGCCCGTCCAGGGGATAAAACCATGGTGGATGCCCTGGCACCGGCAGTTGCTGCCATGACAGAAAGGGTGGAAGAGGCTAAAGGAAAAGGTAAGTGGCCGGACCTGCTGAGTCTTTTTTCGCTGGCGGCGGAAAAAGCCGGGGAAGGGGCGGAAGCCAGCAGGGAAATGATTGCAAAACACGGCCATTCCAAGACGCTGGGCCGCAGGGCTCTGGGGCATCCGGATCCGGGTGCCGTATCTGTGTTTTTCATTTTTGATGCCATGTTCAGGGAAGCGGAGAAAATAGCCAAGGAGATGAGGCCTGGCGGTGACATCTGTATGGACGAAAGCCGGGAAAGGAATCCCGATGGAGAAGGGTTAGTTATATATGAAAGGAAGGTGTGGGCATGAATAAGATGGAGAAAGATAAGCTTCCTCCTTTAGATATTCAAAAATACCAATGTGATGTAGACATGAAGGAGTATATTGAAGACTGCGTGGATGTGGACCAGTTCATTGAGTACTGTAAAGAATGTCATAATTATGATCAGACCTGGTCCTGTCCTCCTTTTTCCTTTGATCCGGCAGAATACCTTAAGGCTTACGGACGAATCCGGGTGATCGGCTGGAAAATCAATATCCCGGACGAATACCGGCTGCGGATCTATTCGAACAAAGAGCAGAATCTGATGATGGAAACTCTCCTGGCCCAGCCTAAGAAAGATCTGGATCGGGAGATGCTTTTGCTGGAGAAGGAAAACCCCGGGAGCATGGCTCTGAGCGGAGGCTCCTGTCTCTACTGCAAGCCCGGTGCCTGCGCCAAAACCGAGGGAAAACCTTGCCGTTTTCCGGAGAAAATGCGGTATTCCATCGAAGCTCTGGGGGGTAATGTGGGTCTTACGGTGACAAAGTATCTGAAACAGAAACTGGAATGGATCGAGAAGGGAAGACTGCCCGGACACTTTATTCTGGTGGCCGGACTTCTGATGGATAAGGTCCGGGCGGATTAGAGCATTTTCATCTCAGAATGTGACGGAGGGGAAATATGAATCGGGATTCCATGAAGAAACTGATGGATCTTATCGATGATCCTGAATTTAAAGAAACCATGAACCGGGTTGACGAGAACCTGGACCGGGTCGATCGGGTCAGGGACCGGAGACAGAATCCGGATGCCGAAAAAATCAGGGTGAAGAATCTACTGTCATCTTTAGATGAGCATATGAAAGAAAAAGCAGCCGCGGATGCAAAGGATATAGGTCTCATATTGACCGGAGGCGGAGCAAAAGGCAGCTATCAGGCCGGGGGGATCCGGAGACTGGGGGAACTGGCAGAAAAGATTCCCGTCCGGGGAATTGCCGGTACTTCCGTCGGAGCCCTCAACGGAGCCATGCTGGCCGGAGGCGGGAGTCTTCTGCCTGAAAAGATGTGGGAAAATCTGGATGGAAGCCGGATTACCGGCAAAGACGGTTTTTTCAGCCTTTCAGAAGAAAATGACCGCTACCTGGCTTCTCTGATCCGGGAAAGCGGGATTCTGACTCATATTAATATGGAAAGTCCCCTTCTGCTTGCGACAGCCTTTGATACTCAAAAGGGATATCCGAAAGATTTTATCCTGAATAACCTTTCCGATGAGGAAAAAGTATCATGCCTCCTGGCCAGCGCCGCATTTCCCATAGCCCTGAAAGAGCAGGAAATCGGGGGAATTACATATATCGATGGAGGAGTGCCTGTTTTCGGCAGCAACATGCCTGCAGCCCCACTCTATCATCTGGGATTCCGGCGTTTTATCGTTCTCCATTGCAGTTCAAGAAGGGAATCCGCCGACTGGGCAGGCATCAACCGGCTGGGCATTGACATCAACAGGGAACAATATTTTAATGGGGCTGTATTTGTCCATTTTTATGCAAGCCGTGACCTGGGAGACCTTTTTCAGGGAACCGTCAATTTCAGCCGGGATTATATCAGGG
>CADBME010000427.1 GCA_902795715.1 uncultured Lachnospiraceae bacterium
AACGATGGAAACATTGAGTCTGTAGATGTTTTTCAGAGCTGGGATGGCGGTAAAGATGCTACTCGTGTTGCAGATGCACAGGATTTGTTTGACAGGATATGGCGCGGAGAGGCATCTCATAGTGTGATTGTTAAGGATACTCCGGATGCATTAAAAGAAAAGATATTGCAGAGGGCTTCACAAGAGGATGTAAGCAAATTGCTCGACGAGATAAAAGTTCGGGCGGAAGAAGAAAACAAGTGGCAGCCCTATAAAAAAGGCAGAAGTCCCAGGAAGCATCAAATCAATGCACTAGATAATTGGGTTGCTAATGGTAGAAGGGGTATTCTCAAGCATGCTACAGGAAGCGGAAAAACATTCACCGCAATATGTGCTATTAAGGATTCGTTATCAAGGGGAGAGACGGTCTTAGTTCTGGTTCCATCTAAAGAGTTGCTTTATCACTGGAAAGAAGAAATCCAGAGTAGTATTCCACAGATGGACATCTATTTTTTGTTATGCGGGGACGGAAATAACACTTGGAAGAATTCTAATGAGCTAAGTGATTGGACGGGACCAAATAAAGAAATACATAAAGTAATAATTGCAATGATGTCTACGGCCAGCAGCACTGATTTTTATACAAGAGTTGTTTCTGGGGAACATCTCTTTGTGGTGGCTGATGAGGCTCATAGATTAGGGAGCGTAAAAAGAAGGAACATCTTTTCCGTTGAGGCGGGAGCACGGCTGGGGCTTTCGGCAACCCCAGAAAGGTACGGAGATGAAGAAGGCACAAGGGCTTTGTTTGAGTATTTTGGCGGTATAGTTCAACCGGAATTCTCATTAAAAGACGCGATTGATAACCACGTACTGACTAGATATTTTTATCATCCTGAAAAGGCTTATTTGGAGCCTGATGAACAGGAAGAATGGGACGATATTTCTAAAGAAATATCTAAAATCGTTGCAAGAAGTATAGTAAATGGAAAGGTGCCAAAAGACCTCTTCAAAACAAATCCGTTTTTAAGCCAGATGATGATAAAACGTGCCCGGATCCTGAAAAACGCACGAGGCAAGATAAAATTAGCAATGCGGATACTTACTGATCATTTCCGAGAAGGGCAAAAATGGATCGTTTATTGCGATAATCAGGATCAGCTTAGGGAGATTCGTGGCTCGGCAGAAGATGAAGGCTTGGATGCATATGAGTACTATGCGGATATGCCAGGTGATAGAGAGACAACGTTAAAATACTTTGAGCGTAACGGCGGTGTTTTGGTTTCTATTAAATGCCTGGATGAAGGGGTTGACATTCCATCAACGACACATGCGTTGATAATTGCATCTTCAAAAAATCCAAGAGAATTCATTCAAAGGCGTGGCCGTGTTCTGCGTTTGAGTGAGGGGAAGGCTTTTGCCCACATTTATGACGCAGTTATTCTGCCTTCAGGAAGAGTAAATTCATCGGATAAAAGCCAGAACATTGTCTTGAACGAACTGGCAAGAGCTATCCAGTTTGGAACGTGGGCAGAGAACCCTAGCTGTATAACCGATATGAAAATAATTTCGCTAGATTATGGAATTAATTACAACGACTATGTTAACGGAGGAGATGAGGACGATGAAGAATGATAATCTGCAAGAGATAAAGGGAACCTTACACTCTATTCGATCGGAGCACTTTTCCGATGTTTCTTCACAGATAATAGACCAAATTGTCGATATACAATTTGAAAATCAGGAAAAAGTAAATAGAACAAGCGGGCGTGCTCAGACTCAACAGGCTATTAGAAAATATATTGATCAGAGCGTACAGGGGTAAGTGATATGTTGAGATTCGAATCTTTAAAAATCAAAAATTTTGGCCCTTTCAAAGGAACGCAGGAAATTGATTTCGGAAAAGAAGATGGTGTAACTATTATTTGGGGCAATAATGGACGAGGAAAAACTACCCTACTAAATGTATTTCGCTATGCTCTTTTCGGAATAGTAAAAGGACGTAGGGGGAGTTTTGTAGATTATATTGCATTGTCAAATATGGAGGAAAAAGAGCTCGGTAATTATGGCTTTTCAATTCGTCTTAAGATGAGTAATGACGGCGATAAGTATCTTCTTACCCGAGATGTACGCCTTAGAGATGGAATATCAGAGCCTTCGAGTAACGAGGATTTTATTGAAGATTTCTTCTTAAAGAAAAATGGTAATATTCTATCATCAACCGAACGTGATCATGAGTTAAACTTGATAATGCCGACGGACATCTCAAGATTTTTCTTATTTGATGGTGAGCTTCTTCAGGAATATGAAGATTTATTAGATGACAACTCTGATGATGGACGCAAAATAAAAAGCAGCATTGAGAAGATTCTTGGAATGCCTATCTTAACGAACGGCCTCTCAGATATTATTGATCTCGAAGGAGAATATAGAACCGCAAAAAATAAGGCTGCACAAAATGACAAAAATACTGCTGACCTCGCAAACAACATAAACATATTAATGGCACAGATTGCTGGGCACCAGGCAGAAGCAGAGCGCTTGGAAGGGCTTCTTGAGGAAGAAAATGAGCGGTACGAGACTATCCGTAAAAAGATGTCTGATACTGAAAAGCTGAGAGCGCTTTTGGCAGAAGAGAAAGCGTTTGAGGCACAGATTGAATCGATTAAAACTCAGCGAGACACAGCTTTAGAAGAGCTAAAAGGGAAGATGAAATCAGCTTGGCAAGGGGTTGTCTACACTGCCGTAATCGATTCTATTAGAAAAATTGAAAAAGATATTTCGGAATTTGCCAAGAAAGAAACGACAATTCGGGCGAGCAGGGCTGTTGTCTCAGAATTGGAAAAAACGATTGACGCGTGTCATTGCACAATCTGCGATCAAGATGTTCCATCTGATGCGATAAAACAATTGACAGCTAAATTGAACAGTATTCGACAAAATGCGCCGGAACTTTCTGAAGAAGAACAAACAAGGCTTCATAACCTGCAAATGCGCCTGAATGCTTTAAGATCGTTGGATCTATCGAAACCAGGTGAGCTGATACGAAGTAAGCAGGAGGAATACAATCGACTCTGTATTCAGCTTTCGGATGCGGAGCAGCAGCTCAAGGACACGCGATCACAAATAAAAACTTATGGGGATTATGATCCGTCCACAGAAACTCTTGCACAGGATTATTCTTTGTCGCGGGCTAAAATAGCGGAGTATAAAAAAGGAATTGAGAGCGAAAGAAAAGCAGCGGCTGAAGCAGAGGATAAAAGAGCTAAATTAGATGCAAAAGTTAATCAACTTTCCAGCAATAAGGATGTGCTATCTGCTACCCAGAAGTTAGAATTGTGTGCTCGGATACGAGAAATTTTTGAGCAAAGCGTTGATCTGTATCGGCGCCGGCTGAAAGAGAGTGTTGAAAGGGACGCATCGGATCTGTTTACAAGGATGAGTGCGGATGAGGATTATGAAAGACTTCAGATTAATGATAATTATGGTTTGGAAATAATTCATAAGATGGGGATTAAGGTTCCTAATAGATCTGCCGGTTTCGAACATGTTGTTGCATTGTCTCTTATCGGAGCGCTGCACAAAAATGCTCCCTTGCAGGGACCAGTTATTATGGATTCACCTTTTGGCAGACTTGATCCGATCCATAAAGGCAAAGTGTCTAAGAATTTACCAACGCTCGCAAATCAAGTCATCCTTGTCGTGTATGAGGGTGAGATTGACCCTGAAGACACAAGAATATGTCTCGGGGGATATCTGCTAAAGGAATATCACCTAAACCGTGTGTCGTCCTTTAACACGCACATTGATTAAGGAGGGAGATCATGGCAGATTTAGTTAATATGGCTATTTCTTATGAGGCATCAGCATTTGCTGATCAGATTCTTGAAAAGGGTTTGTTTCGAGATCAGGCGGATGTTTTAAACTTTGCTGCGGCATATATGATAAAACATCATTATGAGGAGTTTTCTCCGGCCTCTTATGTTTTGACGGATACACGTGGCTCTAACCATGCTTTCAGTGCTTTTGATCCAGATGGGAAAATGGCAATAATGATTCGTGCTTTGTATCCAGGGACAGATACTCCTTATTTGTTTTTACGGGCACTAATGGATAAGGGGTTACTTGAGCTTAAAAAAGATATGGAGCAGGATCCAGGAATGTCATTAATGGATGAAATAAACTGATAGCCTTTATGAGAGCGGCCATCATGTAATTGGACCGCTCTCTATTTTTGTCTCCAAGACTTTACTGCACGAAAGTGCACGAATATGATGATTGACAAAACAGTGGAAAAAGTGTATAAAATAAGTGTATGCACGAAAGTGCCCAAATAGCACAACCGATCGGAGTGAATCATTATGAAAAGCGAATTGATTGAGAATCTCATCGTGGCTCATTGCAGCGG
>CADBME010000428.1 GCA_902795715.1 uncultured Lachnospiraceae bacterium
ATTTCTCTTTTTCAATGATCTGCAGTTCCTTCCTTTTTTTAATGGGACAGTGGGGACGTTTCATATCGTCCCACATTGTATAAATTGTGACAATGTGGGACGATATGAAACGTCCCCACTGTCCCATGAGACAAGTCTTTTACCCAACGATGTAAAAATCTTTAACTTTACCTTTTTTTGTATCGATGATTATCCAAAGCCCTTCCCCATTCATAACTTTACGCATTTGTTTTTTTGATATTATCACATCTCCACCAATATATCTTGTCTTGGATGTCAGTTTGAAGACATGTATTTTTCCGGGTATGTATCCTCTTTCGCCGCTGATTCCAAGGCTGCAGGTCATCTCACCTTTTACATACAAATAATTACCTTTAATCTTAAGCTTGGCCTTATCTGTGCTAGTCTCATACCTGCGAGTTTGCTTGTTGTAAAAATGGTATCTTTTATAATCTTTATAATTGATCTTTTTCGGCTTTCCGTATTTTCTCGTAAGACTTGTTTTAAAGAGTGAAAACTGTGTATTGAACTGAGATTCAGTCACTTCTTTACCATCAATCTTCCATCCCTCTGTGCCGCCGATACGACCGCTTTCGTAGTCAAATACTTTCTTAACGACGATCTTACCACTTTTAATTGCATAATAAGTATGTGTTACACATCCTTCAGCATCCCCGTCAAATGAATGGAAGCAATTCCCTTTTTTCCAGTAGTCATCTACCCAGGCCTGGCCTTTAATCCTTTTTACCTTCCCTTTTTTAATGGTAAATATTTTTCCTCCGCTTGTAATCAGTTCGGGTGTTTTATTGTTGTCGAGGTGGATATAGGAAATCTTATTGAAATCCAAACTGTGTTTTTTTAAAAATTTCTTGTATGTCTTTTTCCAGCCGGCACTTTTTGCTTCCGTTCGCTGCGATACCATGAAAAAGGCACTGATCATCACCAGGCAGATAAGAAGACATTTGCAAATCAATAAAGTACTTGCTTTGGGTTTATACTTAGCTTTACTTTTTTCCATACTTTAATCCTCCCTTTCCTGAATAAAACTTAAACTGCTAGTAACCTTAAAGTATACATATTACGAAGGTGGTTACAATATGAAGAGTTATATTTGATTGAGCCATTTTAATAATATCATATAGAAAAGAACTCTGTCATTAAGTATATGCTTTGATTATAAGACCTTTGATTATAAGAGAGGACGGTTCTCTGATTGGTGGGATGATGGGGATTTTCCTGACTGGTGCAGGGATAAAAAAATATTCTTTCCGTGACACTTGTGTGACAAAGCCTCTGTTATACTGGCACCATCAAATAAAACAAAGGCACACAAACAGGTGCCAAAAAGAAATAACAGAATTCCACAAAGAATGGAATAGAAAGGAGAATGATCATGATGACAAACAGATTTGAAAAAATGAATACAGTAGAACTTGAGCAGGTAGCAGGCGGATACAACCATGAGACATCCATGGACAGCTGCTTCCTCAATGACATGGGTACAGGATGTGACCGTTACGGTTCCTGGAAGATTTCTGTAAACTACGGTGGCTGTTGTGATGACGTTGCAAGGCACTGGAAAGCCTTCGACATTACCGTAGACACAAGCCATCCGACCATGGGCGACTGGTGCGGGCATCCCAACGTATACTACCTGAACGGAAGCAAGGTCTCCCGCACGGATGCCATCCTTCACGTAGCTGATGTTCTCGGTCGGACCGTAGATCCGGGCAAGTACAACTGAAAAGCAAAACAAGTAGAAGGGAGATAAGTACAGTAAGATTTAACCGTTCTTAACCGGCAGGACGCCGGGAATTGCAGTTATTTAAAGACCGCCAGTCGAGAGTTAATCGGCTGGCGGTCTTCTTCGTATTATTTTCATGCCACCAGCCATTTGTGTTTTTCTACACTGTAGATGGGGACAAAAGGAATGAGGATAGGGACTTCTTTAATATATTTCCGGTAATCCGGATCCTCTCCGTAGGTTTTGTTCTGGCGGATTTCCAGTCTCCTGGCCCCGCTGAACATGACATAGATGATGCCAATGTTTCCGGCCAGGACGATAATCCACTGAACCGGCCCCCGATAGACAGGGATACCCCCCAGGGTGCAGCCCGTCCAGAAAAGCAATTCCCCAAAATAATTGGGGCAGCGGACCAATTTGAAAAGACCGGTATC
>CADBME010000429.1 GCA_902795715.1 uncultured Lachnospiraceae bacterium
ACATTTTCCGGAATCGGTTCAATGGTATCGCCGAATTCCACCATGTTAGCCACACCATCGGCTGTGTCCCTGAACTCGCCCATGGCGATACCTGCCATGATTCCTGCACCGATGATTGCCGTATCGGCGGTCTTGAGGGTACGGATTTTCCTTCCCATGACATCCGCAATAATCTGAAGCCATTCCGGACTTTTTGCAACACCACCGGCAACGGTAAGGACCTCGTTCATATCGACCCCGGCACTTTCAATCCCTGTCAGAACATGGCGGGCTTCCAGTGTGATCCCCTCCATGACGGCACGTACCATATCGGCTTTTGTACTGGTTGACCGAAGGCCCAGGAACATGCCTGTCGCATAGGTATCCCATGTCGGGAACCCGGAGCCGAAGAGGGCCGAATAGAAAATGACGCCGTTGGATCCGGGCACGGAATTCTTGATATATTTATCTCCCATAAGAACAAAGGGATCCACTCCCTTTTCTTCAGCAGCCTTCACGTCTTCCTCACACATAATGTCTCTGCACCAGCGGTAGCAGGTGGCACCGGAAACCTGGGCACCCTCCACCTCAAATACAGCCGGATTGGGGGTTGGAGGAATCATCATACCCTTGAGGGCCACAAAATCGGGATTGGAAGAACCTACGATGATATTTCCGTAGGTACCGATGATCAGGCAGACATCACCGTCTGTCAGCACGCCGCCGCCCATGGCGGAAAGCTGCTGGTCTCCGGACCCGGCCACGATCTTTGTTCCCACAGCCAGACCGGTGGCTTCTGCTGTTTTTTCATTAATGCTTCCTACAATATCCCCGGACATGCAAAGCTTGGGGAAAATCTTTCTGTCAAATCCACAGGCATCGATCAGATCCCAGCACCAGTCATGGGTTCTCACATCGCACAGGCCGGTAACCACACCATTGGTATACTCATCCACAAACTCATCTGCACCGTATTCATACATGACGTAGCCCATAACCGTTGCAACATAGCGGATTTTTGCGTAGGTCTCCGGTTCCTTTTTCATCAGCCAGTAAAGCTTATCCACCTCATAGATATTCGCACCGGGAAGGCCTGTGATGGCATTTCTGGTATCCGGATCCATCTTGGAATTCAGCTCTTCCATGATTTCTTCAGCCCGGGAATCCAGCCATACATAAAATTTATCGTCGATTACATTCATATCCTCATCAAAAAGACAGAATGTGGATCGCTGGACAGAAAAGCTGACCGCTTCAATCTCCTTGTTGTCAACCCCGGAGGATTCTACCGCATCCTTGATTGCCTCATTGGTGATGTCCAGGAGGAATTTGGCTCCGATCTCCACCCAGTCCTTCTTTGGATAGTTCAGAGTATATTCTCTGTAACCCTGTCCGCAGATTTTTCCTTTCAGATCCATTACCATAGCTTTTGAACCGGTCGTCCCGACATCAACTCCAAGTACATATTTTCCCATGTCCACCTTCTCCTTTCTATTCACACATTTCTGTGCTGTTTCATGCAGATTGATCTGAATTTCTTATCAAAATCAAATGCATTATCAAAATTAACTGATATAATTATAAAATTTTCAGACGATTCTGTCAATCAATCTTTGGGGAATCCGGTCCAAACAAAAGGCAACAAAGCTTTACATCCTGAAAAATATTTCGAATTATAATCAAAATACAGGGTGACGAAAATCAGGGTATCCTATTATTATCTGAGAGTAACGGACAGGATTCTCCACCAATTATGCATAAAAAAAGGGAATCCTGACTTATTTTCAATACTGCATAAAAAAAGGAGAACTTATGGTTCGTATCATATCCGACAGTACCTGTGATCTCTCACCGATGCTGATCAGCAAGTATGACATCACTATTATCCCCCTTCACGTTCTGTTAGGTGATGAAGAATATGAGGATGGCGTCAACATAAGCCCGGATCAGATTTATCAATGGTCTGAAGCCAGCCGCCAAACTCCGAAAACATCGGCACCATCCATCGAAAGTGCCATACAATGTATGAAGCCTTTTTTGGATCAGGGAGATGAACTGATCTGCTTCTCCATATCAGAATCCATGTCCACTTCCGCCAATACCATGCGGCTTGCTGCTGCGGAATTGGGAAAAGAGGATATGGTCACTGTGATAAACTCTGCAAATCTTTCCACGGGAATAGGTTTGCTTGTCATAGAAGCCGCCATCATGGCCGGGCAGGGGATAGGAAGGGATAAGATCAAAGAGCAAATTCTTCGTATAATACCCCTTGTACGTTCCAGTTTTGTCGTTGACTCCATGGTCTATTTAAGGCGAGGCGGCAGGTGCAGCGCCATTACTGCTCTGGCTGGTTCCGCTCTCAGGATTCATCCCGAAATCATAGTCTCCGAAGGCTCCATGATTGTAGGAAAAAAATACAGAGGAAAAATGGACCGGGTTATCATCAAATATGCCGAGGACCTGAAACCTTTCCTCCTTCACGGAAAAAAAGACCGCGTCTTTATCACACATTCCGGCTGCAGCCGGCAGACTATCGACTTAGTCAGAGATTATCTTCATTCTCTGGATTATTTTGATGAAATACTTGAAACGAGAGCCGGCAGTGTCATATCCAGCCATTGCGGCCCCGGAACATTGGGCATACTCTATATCGATAACCCGGATTAAGAGGCCGGGTCAGAACTTATAATATGTTCCAAAAAAAATCCCGAAGAGCCTCATAAATAAAGCTCTTCGGGAATTACAACAGTCGATAGGGGAGTCGAACCCCTGATTCCGCCGTGAGAGGGCGGCGTCTTGACCACTTGACCAATCGACCGCGTCGACTCACCTACAATATCACAGTTCATTTCAAAATGCAACTACTTTTTTAAATCTTTTAGGTCGGTCCCGCCTCAGCAATGGTACTGATCGGAAAGTCGGCGGATCTCTTCCTTCATCTGTGTCAGGACCTCAGGAGGTCCCACAATTTCAATTCCCCGGCCCAGGGCCATGACCCAGCCGAAAAACTGCCTGCTCACGGTGACATTGACCTTCATCCTGCAGCGGTCTTTATCCAGGGGCATAATAAAAGTGTCCTTGCCGAAGCGGTCAATCATGACCCCGACCAGTGTCCGGTCGAATTCCAGAACCACCTCTTTTTCCACACCCCCGAACATGCCAAAGAGGCTGTTGCTATAGCGGGGAAGATTAAACTCCCGGAATGCTTTCTGCCCTTCTCTCCTGCAGTCCTCTATAGACAGATGGAGCATCTTATCCACTCTGTAGTGACGGATCTCCTCGTTGTCGCTGTCATATCCTACCAGATAATAATTCTCATCATCCCACAGCAGTCCCCAGGGGCTGATCTGATACCAGGCTCCTCCTCTTCGCAGTTCCGCTTCTTTTTTTACATTCCACTGAAAATAGTGAAAGCGGATCTTGCAGTCTCTCCCGATGGCTTCGTGGATCATGTCAACATTATAATAAATGCTTTCATTAAGTGACTTGACCCGGTCGGAAAAGACAACCTGGCGGTGGAGCTGTCTGGCCTGGTGTCGGCTGGCAAGGGATTCCAGCTTCCGGATCAGCTGCTTGGATTTCTTATCCGTTATAAAGCGGGCAGACTGGACGGAATCGACAAGGAGCTTCAGTTCCGGCAGTTCAAACTCACGGCTGCCCATATGGTAGCACCATCTCCTGTCACTTTTCTCGCTGATGATTTCCAGGCCGAAAGTACGGAGCTCTTCAAGGTCATTGTATATGGTTTTTCTGTCTGCCTTCACTCCGTATTTATCGAGTTCACCGAGAATCTCCGACATGGTAATGCCATGTTCGTCATCGGTCTCTTCCGAAAATATTTTTGCCAGATAGAGGAGCTTGAGTTTTTGGTTTGAAGCTTTTGCCATGGAAGTCTCCTTATTTTAAAGTTACGTAATAAGGTACTCCATCCTTAAAATCACAGGTCAGCTCTCCCTCAACCAGGGGGGCAAGATAGGAAATCAGCTGAGAAGTAACTCCGTTGCCGGCTTCATTGATCCATTCCTGGGGGATTTTCTTTTCAAAATTAGCCACCTGATTGATATCCACACCTTCATAGACCACTTCATAGGGATTGTCGCCGACTCTTCTCAGAGAAGACATGCGGCCGGACTGTCCCTCGAGGGCCATGTTTACGGCGTTCTCTCCAAGGGCCTGAGACTCCTCAATATCTGTCTTGCTGAGAATGTGACCGGCACAGCGCTGGAGAAGGTTCAATTCGATTGACCGGACCTTGCAGCCGATTTTCCGGGTAACCTCTTCTTCAAGGATCTTGCCGGTTCCGGAAAGCTGGGCATGACCGAAGACATCCAGTCCCTTGCCGGAGCTGACCTGCTCACAGATAAAGACACCCTTCTCATCATGAACACCCTCGCTGACGGCGACCATGACGGCATTGGAGGTCTTCAGTTTTTCTTCCACATCCGCGATGAAACGGTCCACGGAAAAGGGCCTCTCCTCCAGGTAAATAAGGTAAGGCAGGCTGGTGTTCCTGTTCTGTGCCAGGGCTGCAGCGGATGTCAGCCAGCCGGCATGACGGCCCATCATCTCAACAATTATGACATTTTTCGTGTCATAGACCATCATCTCCTGTTCAAGCTCGGCAAAAACCGCAGCAATATACTTTGCAGCCGATCCAAAGCCCGGACAGTGGTCAATTCCGCACAGGTCATTGTCTATAGTCTTGGGACCGCCTACAACCTTGATATCATCTATTCCCTTCTCAAGGCAGTAGCCGGATAATTTGGCTACCGTATCCATGGAATCATTTCCACCAATATAGATAAAGTAACCGATATTGTGACGGTGGAAAATATCGACAATCTGTTTGTACTGACTGTCATCTTCCTTTATATCATTCAGTTTAAACCTGCAGGATCCAAGAGCCGCTGCCGGTGTTCTTGCAAGACGGCTGAGGGTCTCTTCATCCGCCACCTTTTCAGACAGATTTACAAATCTCTCTTCCAGGATTCCCTGAATTCCGTGAATTCCTCCGTAAACGGTATCAATTTCTTCCCTTTCCTTTGCCATGCGGATCACACCCGCCAGAGTTGCGTTGATGGCAGCTGTCGGCCCGCCGGATTGAGCTACAAGCAGATTCTTTCCCATAATGACTATCCTTTCTTCTTGATTATAATTTATAGGGTTCTTTTTTTGAGATTCTATCATATTACGATTATTTTAGGAATAAAATATTATTGAAAAGAGCTTTTTAAGTTCTTTAAATCATTGGTCCTTCCAGACATCCGTATTGTTCAGGCCTATATTCCCCTCAAAGAATACCGGATCCTTCCCTTCCTTTTTCTGTTTTTCATAGTCCTTCAGGCAATCGATGGCTATGCGGCTTAAAAGGAAGATAGCAACGATGTTCACCACGGCTTCCAGGCCCATGGTAATGTCAGCCAGGCTCCATGCCACATCCATATTGTTGCCGGCTCCGAAAAAGAGCATAAGGGCGGCAGCAACTCGAAATGCGTAAAGAACCCATTTGTTCCTGGTAATAAAAAGGATATTGGCTTCCGCATAAAAATAGTTTCCCAAAATAGAAGTAAATGC
>CADBME010000430.1 GCA_902795715.1 uncultured Lachnospiraceae bacterium
GTCGGCTCTGCAGATTGATGACAGCCAGGAGCAGCCTTACACAGGAATGGGTAATGCCTATATACAAGAGACCAATTATACCATGGCCAGGCTGATCCTCCAGGAAGGATATAAGAATACCCAATCACAGGAAATACTAACGACCCTGCAGGCTATAGAGAATGCTCAGGATGGTGTGGCCTATGACTCCCTGCAGAAGAATCTGAGTGGAGATGAGTCGGCATGGAACACCGGATTAATTGCAAATATGGGAAAGTATACCTACAAACAGTATGATGATAATTATCAATCCGGGGCAATCAGGGACAGAGGAGATCAGTACGAAGTTCCTCTGAAAGAACTTGGCGCCAAAGCCTATTATGATAAAAGCACAAGCGATTTATCCGGGACTCCGGCAGAAGGGGAAGTTCCTTCTTATCTGGTGTTTGATGATCTCAGTGTCGTATTTCCGGATTGGGAAAATGATCTGAATCCGGTTACTGTGGAAGAGATTGTCGGTGAAACCCCGGAAATCCGGGAAGCTGACGGAATTCACTGGCTTGTATTTTACTATTTGGACTGTGAATTCAATATCGCCTGCGATCCTTACGGTAAAGTGGAAAGCCAGACGGCACAGAATAAAGTCGTTCCCCTTGGAAAAGCAACGACAGAGGAAAAAGGAACCATTCAGGGGATAGTTATTAATGCAGTGACAGGGGATCCGGTTGAGGAAGTGGAAGTCAGCGGTCTCAATTCCTCCGATACTATTGTCGCAAGCACTGTGAGCAAGGAAGACGGATCTTTTTCTATCGAACTTCCCCCGGGAGATTTTAGCCTGTCCTTTGCCAAGACCGGTTTTGTAACCAAAAGCCAGGATATCACCGTTACAACCGAAAACACCCAGGACCTGGCTACCGTGCCCATATCTCCAAGCCTGGGCGGAGGAGAATGGAGAGTGGTCATGAGCTGGGGGGACCAGCCCAAAGACCTGGACCTTCATCTGGTATCCGATCATATGCAGGTCAGCTATCAAAAACCATCGGATAGCGGCCCGGATAACGAATCAGCCAATCTTGATATAGACAAGCAGGAAGGAAACGGAGTCGAGACCATTACCATCAAGAACATGCGGCCGGATGAAACCTATCAATTCTTTGTAAGAGACTACTCCAATAAAGACAATCCGGACAATACCATGCTGGCCGAATCCGGAGCCGGGGTGGAAATATACAATGATGACGGTTTGGTAGCTTCCTATTTCGTACCGTCAGGGACAGGAACTGTCTGGGAGGTCTGCACTATTCTCAATGGTGAAGTCACTGAACTCGGAACCATGGGAAACCGGGGTGGTCTGGATTAGACAATATCAGCATTTCTAATTTCAGCTTGTGAGTCCGAATGGCCGTATGGTATGATGATAGAGTGTCAGATAATCATTTTTCAGGATTTGAGGATAATAGTATGGATTTTAAACTGGAATTAGAAAAAAACGTTGCTGAAGTAGAAGAAGTGATAGGCTCTTATCTCCCCCGGGAAGAAGGAAAGCAGGCCACGGTTATCGAAGCCATGAATTACAGTATCCTGGCCGGAGGAAAGAGACTCCGTCCCCTCCTTATGAGAGAGACCTTCAGACTATTTGGAGGACAAGGCCGGATCATAGAGCCCTTTATGGCTGCCATTGAAATGATTCACACCTACTCCCTGGTCCACGATGACCTTCCGGCTATGGATAATGACCTCTATCGCCGCGGGAAAAAGACCACCCATGCCGTCTATGGAGAAACCATGGGAATCCTGGCCGGCGACGGGCTTTTAAACTATGCCTTTGAGACCGCCATGACCGCCCTGGACATGGAAGTATCAAAAAGAGTAGCCTCTGCCCTGCAGATTCTTGCCCGCAAAGCCGGTATCTACGGCATGATCGGAGGTCAGGTCGTAGACATCGAGAGCGAACGGCAGGACAACTGCCAGACCCGGGAAGAAAAAGACCAGGTTGAAACCATACTCTTTATCCATGAACACAAAACCGCAGCCATGATTGAAAGCGCCATGGAAATCGGTGCAGTCCTGGCCGGAGCCTCGGAAGAAGACAGAAAGAAGATTCACCAGATCGCCTCCGACATCGGACTGGCCTTTCAGATCCGCGACGACATCCTCGACGTAACCAGCACAACCGAAATCCTTGGGAAACCGGTAGGAAGCGACGAGCGAAACCAGAAAGCA
>CADBME010000431.1 GCA_902795715.1 uncultured Lachnospiraceae bacterium
CCGATCTGATTTCGGGAGGGCATCTGGCGGGGAGGACCTGGAATGAAAAGATGGCAGTCTGCCACCGGATTGTCCTCAAATTTCTGTGGGGCGTCCACCACTACATGAGCCTCTATCAGGATGATCCGATCGTCCACAGGGATTTAAAGCCGGAAAATGTGATGGCATCCGCGGATGGCTCTTTTGTCAAGATTATCGATTTCGACTGGGTCCACCTCCATGATTCCAATGCCACATTTACAGCAAGAAGGGAGCAGAAGGGGACCCCGGGTTACGCAGACCCCAAGTACTGGAATTCTTATATCTGCCAGAAAGAAATGGATATATATTCTGCCGGACTGGTCCTCTTTTTTATTTACACGGGCCACCATCATTTTCATGGCAGCACGGAGATCAACCGCTATATGGTGGGGGATGAATACGCATACCGGCTCAAGGAGATGCCGGGAATCGATGAGGGGATCGTCCGGATCATCGGAAAGATGATCGCTCCGGAAAAAGACCGCTATTCGGATATATTTCAGGTAATCCGGGATATTACCGCCTGCCTTGAAAAGCTGGGTGCAGCTCCGGAGATTCCGGAGCTCCTGCTGGATGGAAGGCAGGATGAGATTCGCTTTTCCTACCGGGTGGGGGAAGTGAAATACAGCCATTATCTGAAAGATTACCGTTTCCTGCCTATTGAGTACGGAACCCGGCAGGAAAGAGCAAAAAACGGGGCTCTGGCGGGGGAGATCATGGCTTTTTACCGGGTGGGGAACCGGATTTTGTCCCTCCTTCTCCATAGAGACTGTCATCCGATTCTGGTACAGAAACCGGGGGAGGTTTGTGAGGGGGATCTCTACACTTATGCCGGAACCGGGATTGAAGTTCTGGGAATCCGGCCGGTAAAGGAAAGGAGGCTGCATGGAATTCGAAGATAGAACAAATCCGGTTCTGCCGGAATATCTGCGCAAGGGACTGGAGAAGGAAAAAGAGAATGCCTTGACCCTCTATCTTGATTTTGTGATTGACGGTACGGCCTCCATGTACTCTGTCTATCCTGCCGTATATTTTGCCGCCCTCCATTTTCTGGAGTGCCTGGCCCGCTATGAGGTGTCTTCCTGTCTGGGTATTACCATCCTGAGGAGTGAGGATAACGAGGAGGAGACAGAGCGGGTCATCTTTGACGACGATTCCTATTTTACACGGGATATGACCCGTTTTTTAAAAAAGCTGAAAAACATTCCCCTTTACGGAGGAGGAGCAGACGGGATGGAATCAGTCCATCGGGCCATCCTGAATTCCCTGCGGAAATTCCCATCCACGGGCCGAAACAAGGCTCTGATGGTCTTTACCGATGCCAGGGGAAGTGATGACTATTGCGAGTACACGGACTACCCTGTCGGTCAGGCGATTTTCTTTTGCACCGAGGAACTGAGCGACGAAGATTTCCGCTTCTGTTTTGTCAGAGAAGACGGGTCTTACGATGAGGAGGCTTCTCCCATGTTTATCCGTTTTGAGAAGCTTTTAAAGCCTCTGAGCACAGACCTTCTTGAAAATGTAGCCAAGCCTTTGAAGGACCTGATGAAGGGAGTGTCGATCGGACTATGAATGAAGAAAGAAAGAAAAGGCTTTATGA
This sequence comes from uncultured Lachnospiraceae bacterium, assembly GCA_902795715.1. Next base: position 1,622 of record CADBME010000431.1, read on the forward strand.
GGACAGGGATCTTCTTGCCGGGCTTTCTGAGATACCGGCTGTATTGACGGACCCGGAGAACCGGCCTCTTCCCTTTTCTGCAGTTTCCCTGAAAGATTGCTTCGCCCGCGACCATCTCGACAGTCAGCATATTGATTCGCTGATCCTTAAGAAAATTGCCCGGTCCATGGCCCGGTTGATGAAAGAATTCCGGGATCGGGGAATCTTTCCCGGCCTGTATGACATGAAGGATATCTATGTGGACCTGGCCGGTTCGGACTATCCGGTATATCTTCTTTTCCCGGAACGATTTCAGATGGGGGAAATGGAACAGGATTATGAATGGTATCCAGAAGATGAAAGAAATCTGCCGGACACGGTCTTTTTTGACCAGGCAGCCCAGGACAGGGCCAATCAGAGGTTCCTCTTTCGGATTCTGGTGGGGAGCTCCAGAGGAAATATTCATTTTCCCCCGGTGCGGTCGGAGATGGATTACGCGCAGATATTTTATAACATCCTTCCGGATGAGTGGAAGACCTGGCTTGAGGAAGACCGGATTGTTCCTGCCGGGGATTGGATTGAAGCGCTGGACGCTTCCATAGAGGCGGAGGAAAGAATGGCCAGACAGGTCCGGGGAAAGGCGGTTGCGGAACTCTATTCCGACCTGGAAGCCGGGCCCGGCAAGGGGGAAGAGGAGAAAGGAGACCTGCTTCATATCCTCTTTCTTCTCCTTCGGACGGACCCGGACTGTGCCGATTCCATGAGCAGGCTCCTCTATGATATGCAGGAGATTCTGGAAGGCGAAGCCTGTATAAAAAAGTATCAGCTAAACACGGCAATCGTTTACGGAGACGGGGTGGTGAAAGCCAGAGACTTCAGACAGTACCCGGAGAAATTCCGTTTTCAGATTCCCTCCCGTATTAGCGAGTATTCTCCCGGAGAAGCCATGGTTATCGGGGCGGCAATGATGGAAGAATACAAAAAGAAGCATTCGGAGGGGATTTTCCGGATCGGCATCCTTCTGGATGGAAAGATAGCCAATGACGGGATGTTCCGGGCCGGACTGGAATACCTGGCCCGGCTTGGAGACCAGGGGGTCTCCTTTGCCGTCCGCTGTCTGGGCGATGTGGATTGTGAGGCCTGTCAGAGCCTTAAGGAATTGGAACATGATGGAAGAGGACGGTGATCTATGCTTTTCAAATTCTTAAAACGGTTTCGTGACCGGACCTACGAGAAATATGAGCAGGAACACAATGAGACGAGACCGGCATGGATGAAAAAAGTGATGAGAATCCATGAGCGGTCTGCTTTTCTCTTTTATTTTGATGAATCCGCAGAAGAAAAGGAGGATCCCTTTTCCATGCAGGTCAGGGGAGAGCTTGTCCGGGGCCTGGCCGGTCCGAACAGCCTTTTTTATCTTTACACCGGCCAGGGCGATCTGCTGGGACAAGGCCGGCCTCTGACATCCCCGGAGGAGAAGGAGGAGGAGAGACAGGGTTTCCTGACCCCGAGGAGAAATGATTTTTGCATGGAAATCCTGTCTTTCAAAGGCTACCCCGCAGAGAAAATGGATCATGAGCAGAAGGAATATTGCCTTCAGGAATTCATGGCCGGCCTGTCCCTGATTTCCGACTACCTGTGCCCGGAGGACAGACCATGAGAACGGAGGAAGAGAGAAGGACAAAGATGCAATTGATTCAAAAATCGACATAGATGAATGAAATACAGGCAGAAAATGCATTTTTGGCAAGCAATCCTTGCATAAAAGACAGAATTATCGTAAAATGCTTAAAATATATTTGAGGAGGAATATGTAATGGATTATAAAAAGATGTCAACCGATCAGCTGAAAGACTTAAAAAACCAGCTGCAGGCAGCTTACGATGAATACAAGGCCATGGGGCTTTCACTGAATATTGCCAGGGGTAAGCCGGGAGCCGACCAGCTTGATCTTTCCATGCCTATGCTTGACGTCATTGACAGCTCCTCCGAGCTTTTGGCCGAAGACGGAACAGATGCCCGCAATTACGGAGTCCTTGACGGCCTGCCCGAAGCCAGGCATTTTATCGGCCAGATGATGGGGGTTGATCAGGACCAGGTCATCATATTCGGCAACTCCAGTCTCAATATGATGTTTGACACAGTGGCCCGGTCCTACATGTTCGGTGTCATGGGAAACACTCCCTGGTCCAGGCTTGACAAGGTAAAGTTCCTTTGTCCTGTGCCGGGCTACGACCGGCACTTTGGCATCACCGAGAGATTCGGAATCGAGATGATCAACATTCCCATGGACCAGGACGGACCGGATATGGACCTGGTAGAAAAATATGTAAATCAGGATGAGACCGTCAAGGGAATCTGGTGCGTTCCTCTCTACTCTAACCCGGGCGGATGTGTTTATTCCGATGAGACGGTAAGAAGGTTCGCCGCACTTTCGCCTGCGGCTTTCGACTTCAGAATCTACTGGGACAATGCTTATGTCATTCACCATTTGTATGATGAGGAAGTAAAGATCCCCAACATCATTGAAGAGTGCAGGAAGGCCGGACATCCGGACATGGTTTACCAGTTCTGTTCCACATCAAAAATCACCTTCCCGGGATCGGGCATCGCCGCCCTGACCTCCTCACCGGCCAATATCAGGGACATCCTGTCTCTGATAAAATGGCAGACCATAGGACACGATAAAATCAACCAGCTCCGCCATATCCGATTCTTTAAGGATTTGCAGGGGCTCAAGGCCCATATGAAAAAGCATGCGGCAATTATCCGGCCCAAATTCGACGCCTTCTATGAGACATTTGACCGGGAACTCCAGGGCACGGGCATTGCCTCCTGGACCCATCCCAAAGGAGGATACTTTATCTCCTTTACAGCCATGAAGGGATGTGCCGCAGATATTGTGGAAAAATGCAAAGCAGCCGGTCTGACATTGACCGGAGCCGGCGCAGCTTTCCCCTACGGGAAAGACCCGGAAGATTCCAATATCCGGATCGCGCCGACCTTCTCATCTCTTGAGGACATCCGGACGGCAGCCAGACTTTTCTCTGTTTGTGTAAGACTTAGCGCAGTGGAACATCTGCTTGGATAATGAGACAGGGGGGACAGCTTAAAAGGTCCCCCCTGTCTTACTTTGTAATTTTCCCGAGTATATGTTATGATATCATTTGATTTTATATCATGTTAACAGCCTGACTGTGGCTGCAGGGAATAGAGAACTGACTGTCGTCCAATCGGCCGGTATGACAGTCGGATACAGAGGTTTGATATGGAAAATGTTACAGTAAAGGATATCCTCAAGGTGACCGGAGGCCGGCTCCTTTGCGGGGATGAGAATACAGAGATAAGAGGTTTTTCGATTGACTCCCGTCAGGGGGGCGACCACCTTCTCTTCGTACCCATTATCGGGGAAAGGGTTGATGCCCACCGTTTCATCGGAGATGCTGTTGAAATCAATGCAGCAACTCTGACTTCAGAGCATGATCAGGTTCCTGAGGACCTGGCTGCATTGGACAAGCCCTGGATCCGGGTGGAGGATACGGTGGATGCCATGCAGAAAATCGGCACCTGGTACAGGGGACAGATGAAATGTCCGGTGATTGCGGTTACCGGAAGCGTCGGCAAGACCACCACCAGGGAAATGATCGCGGCGGTTCTGGCTTCCGGTATGCAGGTTTACCAGACCAGAGGAAACCAGAACAGCCAGATCGGAGTCCCTCTTACCCTTTCGGGAATGTCTGAGAGAGATGAAGCAGCCGTTTTGGAAATCGGGATGAGCGAAAGGGGGCAGATTGAGAAGCTGACCCGGATGATCCGGCCCGATATTGCCGTAGTGACCGTAATCGGAGTCAGCCATATTGCCCAGCTGGGTTCCCAGGAAAATATCTGTCAGGAGAAGATGGATATTGTAAAAGGTCTGCCGGAAGATGGCATGGTCTTTCTGAACGGGGACGATCCCCGTCTGGCTGTTTACCGGGGACGGCTGCCATATAAGCTTCGCTTTTATGGTCTGGATGCTTCCTGTGACTATCGGGCAGAGAACATCCGGATGGAAAAGGGAACAACCGTCTTTGACTTCCTTTACCGGGAAAAGGGCCGGGAGTGCAGCAGGGAGGTTGTCCTTGGCATGATGGGGGAACACAATGTGAGAAATGCCCTGGCCGGTCTGGGCATTGCCCATGAGATGGGTCTTGACATGGAAAAGGCAGCCCGGGCTCTGAAAGATTTTGAGGGACAGCGCCTGAAGGTGATTCCCCTCGCAAGCTGTACACTGATCGATGATACCTACAATGCCAGCCCCGATTCCATGAAAGCCAGCCTCAAGGTGCTTTCCGATATGGAGACGGCTCCCGGCGGAAGAAAGATCGCCGCTCTGGCCGATATGCTGGAACTTGGGGAAAATGAGAAAGAATACCACTACCAGGTGGGCTGCTATGCCGCAAGCCTGGATCTCGATGAAATCCTCGTCTTTGGCAGCCTGGCTCCAGAGATTCTAAGAGGAATCCGGGAATCGGATAATACCGGGGATTTGAAAACAGAAAATAAAGACAGGATCCTCAAAGCCTTTTCAGACCGGAAGGAGATGGAAGATTACCTTTTCGCATCAGTCCGGCCGGAAGACATTCTCTTATTAAAAGGATCCAACGGGATGAAGCTTTTTGAAACAGCCAAAGGACTGAAAGACAGGGAGACAGATTAAAGAAGATAAAAGGTCTCCGGCATGGAGAAAGCCGGGGCCTTCCTGATGGAGAAGGAGCAGGGCCAATGAAGGTATATTTTGTAAGACACGGTCAGACGACATGGAACAAAAGGAAAAAACTCCAGGGCCAGCATGATACCAGGCTGACTCCCAGAGGAGTCGAACAGGCCAGACTGGCCGGGGAAGGGATGAAGGATATTCCCTTTGACTGTATTATATCAAGCCCCTTGTCCCGGGCCAGGATAACCGCCGAGGAGATCCGCAGGGACCGGCCGCTGGAGATTGAATTTGACGACCGGTTAAAGGAAATTGATTTCGGCAGGGACAACGGAAGGTGCTTTGGGAAAACCATGAATGATCCCCACTTTGTCCGCTACCAGAGATTCTTTAACGAGCCTCATAAATACAGGCCTATTAAGGGGGCTGAGAGCTATGAGACCGTGATGGACCGGGCGGAAGATTTTTTCAACAACCGGGTTATCCCCCTGGAGGGCAGTAAGGAGACGGTTCTGGTAGTCGGCCATACTACCTGGATGCATGCCTATATTATCCGTTTTACCGGAAGACCCATGAGTCAGCTGTGGAAGAGCAGTTTCGGCAAAAACTGTGAGGCGATCATCTTTGAAGTCAAAGACGGGAAAATGGAAATGGTTTGCGAGAACAAGATGTTCTATGATGAAGCAGACCTGACCTGCTAGGAAATAAGATTGAATATTTAAAAGGAACAGTGAATCAATGCAGCAGACATATGACGGAAACAGTATCGCGATACTTGAAGGCCTTGAGGCGGTCCGCAAACGGCCCGGTATGTATATCGGCAGCGTATCCTACAAGGGACTGAATCATCTGATCTACGAGATCGTGGATAATGCGGTGGATGAACATCTGGCGGGATTTTGTGACCAGATTACTGTCACTCTGTCGGAAGACGGGACAGCCACCATTGAGGATAACGGCCGGGGAATCCCGGTAGGCATCAATGATAAGACCGGACTGCCGGCCGTCGAAGTGGTCTTTACCATGCTCCATGCGGGCGGCAAGTTCGGGACAGGAGGTTACAAGATTTCGGGAGGACTCCACGGAGTCGGCGCTTCGGTTGTCAATGCCCTCTCAGACTGGCTTGAGGTGAAGATCCGGTCGGAGGGCAAGGTCTACGAGCAGATGTTTGAGCGGGGGAGAACGGTTTCTCCTCTGGAGGTGATCGGAACCTGCAGACGGCAGGATACGGGGACTACGGTGACCTTTCTCCCGGATGAGACCATTTTTGACAGAACTTATTTTAAGGCGGATTCCATCCGCAGCAGACTCCATGAGACTGCCTATCTGAATCCCGGACTCAGGATTACTTTCATCAACGAGCGGCCGGGTGAGGAGGAGACAGTCCTTTTTCATGAGCCGGAAGGAATCAAGGCCTATGTCCGTGAACTTAACAAAGGCAAGACGCCCATGACCGAGATTGTGTATTTTAAGAAAATGTCAGATGAGATCGAGGTGGAAGCGGCTTACCAGTATGTAGATGAATACCAGGAAATGGTCATGGGTTTTTGCAACAATATCTGCACCATGGAAGGAGGAACCCACCTGACCGGCTTCAAATCAAAGTTTACCCAGGTCATGAACCAGTATGCCAGAGAAATCGGAGTTCTAAAGGAGAAGGACAAGAATTTCACCGGTGCCGATGTCCGAAACGGGATGACGGCTGTTCTCTCCATCAAGCATAAAGATCCCCGTTTCGAAGGCCAGACCAAGACCAAGCTGGATAATCCGGATGCCGGCAAGGCCGTCCAGGATGTTCTGGGAGAAGAGATGGTCCTCTACTATGACCGGAATCTGGAAGAACTGAAAAAGGTTCTTTCCTGTGCCGAAAAGTCGGCCAAAATTCGCAAAGCCGAGGAGAAGGCCAGGACTAACCTGATCTCCCGGTCCAAGTTTCAGGTGGATAGCAATGGAAAGCTGGCCAATTGCGAGAGCAGAAAGCCGGAAGAATGTGAAGTATTTATTGTGGAGGGAGATTCTGCCGGTGGTTCTGCCAAGACGGCCAGAAACCGGAAGACCCAGGCCATACTTCCCATAAGGGGAAAGATCCTGAACGTGGAGAAAGCATCCATGGATAAGGTCCTGGCCAACGCGGAGATCAAGACCATGATCCACACCTTCGGCTGCGGTTTTTCCGAAGGATACGGAAATGATTTTGATATCAGCAAGCTCCGCTATCATAAGATCATTATCATGACCGATGCCGATGTGGACGGAGCCCATATCGCCACCCTCCTCCTGACCTTTTTCTATCGCTTTATGCCGGACCTCATCCACCATGGCCACGTTTATCTGGCCACACCTCCCCTTTACAAGGCTATTCCCAAAAGAGGGAAGGAGGAGTATCTCTATGATGACCGGGCTTTGGAAAAATACCGGGCTTCCCATACCGGCAGCTTTACCCTTCAGCGATACAAGGGACTGGGGGAGATGGATGCCCAGCAGCTGTGGGAAACGACACTGAATCCTGAAACACGGATTCTCAAGCAGGTGGAGATCGAAGACGGCAGGATGGCCAGCGAGATCACTTCCATGCTCATGGGCAGCGAGGTGCCCCCCAGAAGGGAATTCATTCACAGTCACGCCAGGGAAGCCGACCTGGATCTGTAACAGAATTAAAAAAACAAGGAGTAGATCATGCCGGAAAATATTATCAAAACAGAATTTTCGGATGTGATGCAGAAATCATATATCGATTATGCCATGAGCGTCATCTGCCAGCGGGCTCTGCCGGATGCCAGAGACGGACTGAAGCCGGTTCAGCGCAGGGTTCTCTATGCCATGCAGGAACTGGGCCTGTCGGCTGACCGCCCCCACCGGAAGTCGGCCCGTATTGTAGGAGATACCATGGGCAAATACCACCCCCACGGTGACAGCTCCATCTATGAGGCCCTGGTGGTGATGGAACAGGATTTCAAGAAGGGCATGCCCCTGGTGGACGGGCATGGTAATTTCGGCTCCATCGAGGGGGACGGAGCCGCAGCCATGCGTTACACTGAGGCTAAGCTTCAGAAATTCACACAGGATGTCTACCTGAAAGATATGGATAAAAACGTGGTGGACTTCCGCCC
>CADBME010000432.1 GCA_902795715.1 uncultured Lachnospiraceae bacterium
AGGCTCTTTCCCGAAATGGATGGTGACGTTGGCCAGCTGATCATAGGAAAACTTTTTGTTTATCTGATTCCATTCGCATTCTGAGCCTGCGTAGTATATGTCTCTAAGATTGTAGCAGTAACGGAAAGCATCGTCTATGCTTCCGATCTTCTCTGGTAAATAAACTGTTTTAAGATTAGTACATCCATAGAATGTTTCTTTTAATGATGTTATATCATCCTCAAACCTTGCTTCTTCTAAATTATCGCAACCGGAAAACATATCCTCTGAGCGAGTAACTTTCCCCTTAATTATTGCGGATTTTAAAAGTTTACAACTATCAAATGTACCAACACAACTGTATCTACCCTCAGGTAAAATTATACTTTTCAATTTTGTGCCTTCAAAAGTATATGGATAATCTTCTATACTTTGAGGCAATACAGCATTTGATATATTTGATTCTATAAAACTATAACGTGCTCTCACAACACCTTCAGGAATAATAACACTTGTACAGTATCGAAATTGGGATTCATCAACATTTCCCTCCATTAAAAAACATATGACCTCTCCGATTTCTATCACATCGTATCCATCTATCTTCTGAGGAAAAACAATTTCTTCTTCTGTTCCCATGTATCTATAAATACTTACCCCGGATTTTTCACCATTTTCGCTGGAAATGGTTGTAGGATAATACTCATATAATCCATCCTGACTTATTTCAGCATTAGCAATTAACGATCCACCCATTATACATATCACTGTTGCCAATAAAACTAACATAATTCTAATGCAATTTTTATTTTTCATTAGGTTCAATCCTCCTGTCTTCTAAAATGTCTGGGTATTATAGGTGTGTTTGAATGAAATCATTGTAATATTGTCACTCAAATAATTCTGGTGCCATATTCTTCACTTTCCTAAAGGCGCTATCAGATAATCCCATTTTCATAAATGAAATCCATCTTCTATATGGAATAGGCTTTATGTCATCAGCATTTCTGAAAATATTCATAATCCTAACAACTATATCCAATCTATTCATATTTTCCAATTTTTTATAGCAGTGGATAAATTCTTCTGACATTCGATTGGTATTTTGAGCGCCACCTTTACCACGCGGTTTTTTCTTCATACAGTATAATTCCGCGTCAGAAATAAGCTGTTCTATATATGCGTCCTCCTCACCTGAATCAGAACGAATATCCAGCAATTCCTGTCTTAATCTCAACTGATTTCGTTGAGATAATCTATTCATAAATTCCTCTGCAATACCACATGCAAATTCAATATATCCCGGTTCAGATTCTTTTCCTTGACAATCAATACTCTTATGTATTATTCCAGAGATTATTCTCCAGTTTTCATCTCCCCAACTATTTGACTCATCATAATCTGATCTTTCCTCAAGCTGATGCATCAAATTTTTTATCTGTTGTATGCGATCTTGATCATGATAATGAAAGCAAGCATCTATTAGATCAATTTTTTTTGAATCTGTTAGATATCCAAAAAGGAATAGCATCTTTACAATCGACTCGTTCTTAGCAATTTCATAATTTGCCATTCTCTCTATTTCTGAAGGATCTGCCTTTTCTTCCTCTTGACCCAACATATTCAGTTGTTCCTGTATAGCTATTCTTTGTGATGGAGTAATATCTTTTTCTAAAATCCTCTTATATACATTTCTCGCGAGGATATCTGTAACATCAACTACGTTATCAGATTCATTTCCAATGTCACCATATATTTCTTTGTTGATTTGAATATCCAACTCTGAGAATTTCTTTCGATCTGCATCATCAAGAATTCTTTCAATTTTTGCTCTCTCCGAAGCATAGTCAATATACTCTTGTACGCTCTTTAGCATGCTGTCTCCTCCACACCATTTATCGTATTCAAATCATCACATAATGTATATTATCACGCCACCACCGCATTCTCCCTGATCTCTTTGATCTTAGCCACAAGCCTCTGCTGTTGTCCTTCATTAAACAACCTGAAAAACGGCACCGGCCTGTCGAACGGAGCCCTGAGCAGCACTCCCGGATCTTCCATATATCCGTTA
>CADBME010000433.1 GCA_902795715.1 uncultured Lachnospiraceae bacterium
GGCAGGATGCCGGATGATCTTGTACTGTATTCGGGAATTACTCCGGAGCGGAAAGCAGCGTTGGCAGGAGTAGACCGATCCAGAACAGACGTTACGGAAGAGGAATTGATCGATAAGATTGGACAGGAATATAGCGATGAAGCTGTTATGTCTACGACAGCTGACCCCTTTATCGCATACAAGTTCTCATCAGGTGACTATGGATCCAATACTATTGTTGTAATTTATGCTTCCAAGGAGGCCATGGATGATCTGGGAACTATTACTGCGGACGCCATGGACGGCACTCCCTTTTATTCCGAAGAAGAGATTCTTTTCAATGCCAATGCAAGATACCGCATTCTCGATGTGGGACAGGTTACCAGCCACATGCCGGTTGGGGAACAAGATGTGACGGAGAGTCGTACCTATATCCGTCTTGAACTACTTGGTGAGGCCAAGGATCCCTCCAGGAAAATGGATGGTACGGAAATCCTGTCTGAACCGAAATATGACTGGGCGAAGGATAATAAATCCGTGACCGCTGCGGTTACCATTAATGAAGATAGTGGAGAGAAAGTGACAGAAACCACCAGGGATATCAGCTTTGAGGTCATCAAAGAGCCGAATTCCGAAGAGGCAGGAAGCGGCAAGTATACCGCTCATTTTAAGAAGGATTATTTTAGTGACCAGGTAAAAATGGTAGAACTTCCTGCAAAATCCGATGATATAAGACCGGGAGACTCCGCATCCAATATCGATGTTGTAATCAGCAAAATTAAAGATAAGACCTATACAGGGGAGGCGATTCTTCCCGGTGTTACCGTAAAGGTTGGAGGAAAGCAGCTGGAGCTGGATAAGGATTATACTCTTTCATACAAAAACAACATAAAGGTGGGTATCGCTACTGTCATAATCAAGGGTATCGGTTCTTACACCGGGACAAGTAAAAGGAATTTCCGGATTCTTCCAAAGGGGACGAAAATCGTCAAAATGAAAGCGAAGAAGAAAACCATTGTTCTTGCCTGGAAAAGGAATCTGAAAGAGACAACAGGTTATCAGATTCAATACGGGCTGAAGAAGAATTTTAAAGGAGCAAAGACGAAAAAAGTCAAAAACAAGGTGACAAAAATTGCCTTGAATGGACTGAAATCGAAGAAGAAATACTATATCAGAATCAGAACCTTTAAAAGATTGGGGAAAAAGAGATTCTTTTCTCCCTGGAGTAAAGTGAAAAAGGCGAAGGCTAAATGAGAATGAGAGATAATTCGAACAATAGTATAGACCAGACTTTGGCGACAAGAGTCTTTGTTTCCACTTTGATGGGCTTTTTCCTTTCCATTCTCATGTCGACCATGGGAAGCATAATCGACGGAATCATAGTGGGACATGCTTTAAATGCAGAACAGATCGGAGCCTGCAGTCTGGCCGGTCCAATCTGGTTTACCATGGCAATGGTTTCCAATGTTTTAAGGAAAGGTGCGCAGAATGAGTGTACCAATGAATTGAGTCGGGGAAATGTGGAGAAAGCAAGGAAAGTTTTCTCCTCCGCCTTGATTACAGGTATGATATTGGCTACTACGATCGGTGTAGGTATCCTGATTTTCAGAAGACCGGTTGCCCATCTGCTTGGAGCGAAACCCGGTACGACAGTACATGATCATTTTCTGGTCTATATGACCGGGATTGCCTTCGGCTTTCCCGGGGCTGCACTGATGGACCTTTTGTCCTGCGGAATGCACCTGGAAGGAGAAAGGAAAAAGATTGTCTTATCTGCTGTGACCATGTCGGTAAGCAATGCTTTGCTGGATCTGATCACCATTTATGTCTTTCATGGTGGAATGCTGGCAATGGGTATTACCACATCCATCAGTTATTACATTGGCAGCTTGATTCTTCTTTTTCATTACAGAAAAAAGGATGTTCTTCTGCGGCCAAGCATCCGGCTGCCTTCGCCTAAAGTCCTTTACAAGATCTGTCTGGAAGGCATGCCGATGGGCTTCAGCAGGGTGACCAGTTCCTGGAAAGCGACCTATATTAACCGTCTTTTGGCCATGACCCTTACCGTTGGCGGACTGGCAGCCTACAATGTCCAGTCTCAGGTCAATTCGGTGGTCTGCGCACTTTTTATGGGTGTCGCCCAAGCCATGGCTGTAATATCCTCCATTTACTACAATGAGAGGGATTATTACGGTATGCGGAGGGTGATGAGTCTTTCCATATGGTCAGAAGTAGTCGCTTCAGTGCTGATTCTCATTCTTTTTGACAGCAGCGTAAATCAGCTTGTTTTTATCCGTCTATTCCTTGGCCATAACACAGGCAGTTACGAGATAGCCAAATATGCCATGACATTTTACAGTATCGGACTTCTTGGACAGGGTCTGGCTGTTATGCTGGCCAATTATCTGCAGGTCATCGGACATGGAATTATGTCAAATTTGGTATATGTACTTGACGATATCGTCTTCGTATACTTAGGGGTTGACATGATGAGAAATATAGCGATCAAAGGAGAAGGGACTGATGTAACTCTTGTTGCCTCTACATTCCTGGGCGTTTCCGTGGGCCAGCTCTTCATGTTGCTGGGTATTCCTATTCTGCTTCTTATCGTGAATCGGGGATTGCGCTTCGGTATGGATGGCATTTTGATGCTGCCTAAGGATTTCAAATTGAGTCCGGATGAGGAACTTCGGTCATCCGTAGAAAAGATGGAAGATGCTATCGACTTTTCGGAGCGGGCCTATGACTTCTGCCTGGAAAGAGGAGTGGATAAGAAAAAAGCCGGGATCGTATCCCTGGCTGCTGAAGAGATGGCGGGAAATGTTATCAAACACGGTTTCTCTGACGGGAAGAAGCATAAACTTGAGCTCAGATTGGTATATGTCGACGGTGAACTGATCCTCCGGTCCAGAGACGACTGCAGGACCTTTGACCCCAAAACTTATTATCAGTCTGTCTATGAGAATGATGATCCAACAGATAATATCGGAATCCGTATGATTGTTAATCTGGCAAGAGAGGTAAAATACTCATCGACCTTAAAGCTTAATAATCTGATGGTCAAAGTATAGATGACACGGGGCTGCCGCATTAATGCGACAGCCCCCATCAATGTCGGCAGATATCCGGATGAATAACTGAGGATTGATGTCCCGGAGTGTGGAGAGGAAGTATAGAAAATGAAAAAAGTGAGTATCAATCGCAGAACCGTTCCCATATTTAAGCTAACCTGCGTTTTCCTCTGCGGAATATTTACTGTTGATGTATTTTGGCATTTTTTTTCAGATGGCATGAGGCCTGGAGCCGGATCGCAGGGGGATATTGCAGGGATTCTTTCCCCGGTCTTTGCCGTCCTCACTTCTTCAATTCTGGCGCTTTTCATGGCCCGGGACGATAAGCATAAGATCAGGTTCCATCTTTTTAACCTGCTTTTTGTCCTCTTGACTATTATTTTCTGGATGGTTATAACTTATTTCTTCCCCTTCCGCTACCAAAGTGATGTGTGGCTTAAGAAGCCATATGAACTCATCCCTCTTTGTTTTGCCTACTGGCTGCTCTTCCTTGTCTGCTATGTTTTGCTCTGCCGGCTGGGGAAAATGTCCTGGGTTCTGGGGAAAAGAGGGAATAAAGTTTTGCTTACGGCAGACTTTTTTTTACTGTCATTTATACCACTTTTCAGATTGTTCATGTGGGTGGTATGGTTGTAATACAGGGACTAAGCCATAAGAAAATCTCCAAACTGGCTAAGATGATCTTAGATCAGTTTGGAGATTCTTTATACTTTGTAAGACTAGCTATCACTAACGGTTGACACTGAAGATGGTATATGTGCCGCCTTTCTTAGCGTATACGTAACCATACACGTATTCAATGCGGTCATATTCTTCTTTTAGAAGCTGCTGTCCGGAGATTATATCATACAGACCATATTTATAATCTGATTCGTTTTGGGCAGCGACAAGACCGAAACCGAGTTCTCTTGGTCCGTACAGGGTCAGAGAGTAGGAATTTTTATCATAGACATAGTATTTCCGTTTCCCATCAGTGTTTTTCTTGTAGGCTGAGAGACAAGATGTGTTGAACTCCTCCAGGTCTTTGGCGATAACCTTTCCTGCACTGTCAAAGACATCATAGATTCTTGGTTTTCCCTCCCCGGCTTTTTTTTCTCCGATAAGGTATCCGTGCCCTGCATATCGAATATACGTGTAAATGGCATCTGTGAGCATTTTGCCTTTCAGATCCATCAGAGCGTAGGGATGATCTTTTTTCTCCGTGTTCTGGAAAACCACCAGATTCGGTCTATTCTTGTCTTCGGCACTGGTTTGTATACCCAAAGCCCCCAGACTGCCTTTATCCTTTGTGGTAAATAGTACATTTCCTTTCTTATCGATAAGAGTCATCCGATCGGATTCATTGTCTTTATAACACATATAATCCTGGCTTTCTGTCAGGCTCATCGGGTATTTCTGCGTAGTAAAGAGAAGGTTGAGTTTAGAATCATAGACCTTGTTATCTCCACCGGAAGATACTGCATAAAAGTTTTGACTAACTATACGATAATCATTTGCCTTCTCTTCCAGAACCTTTCCCTGACTGTCACGGATGGTGACGTTGCCCTGGTCGTCTCTGACATACAGAGAATCTCCAACTACCTTGACGGACGCTTTTTGAGATGTGAATTTCAATCCCGGCATCTGTTTTGCAGCTGACATATCAAAAACAACCATTTCACCTGTGAACAAGGTGTCGCCTTCCGAAGCCTGAATGGAGAACATATTATCTGTCGAATAAATCAGGGCCTTGCTTTTATCCTCCGTTTTTTCCAGGGGATAGTATGCTTTCCAGAAACGGTCGCTTAATCTTTCCACAACAGCAGGGCCAAAAGGTATGACTTGCTTTCCGTCTTTTGAGAAGACAGCATATTCGCCGCACAGCTTCCCTTTTCTTCCTACAGTATAGAATCCGTCTTTGAAACTGATCTTCAGGCCGGTGGCATCTTTGACCACCTGACCATCCCAACTAAGAAGGGTTCGGGTATCCCCCGATGAACTGAAAAGATATTTGTCATCAAACTTAACATTATCTTGCGAGTCTGCAAAGCTGCCCTTCTGCTCCAGTGTAACTGCTTTCGCACTTAC
>CADBME010000434.1 GCA_902795715.1 uncultured Lachnospiraceae bacterium
ACGAACGGAAAAAATCTATCACTGCGGAGCTTCATCAAAAGATGCAGGAAATAAGATAACGACTATATCCAAAGCGGATAATAAGAAGCTGTATTATCCGATGATAGAGGAGTTGCTTTTGCAGCCTGCTTTACGATTAAGATGAGATTCATTTCGATTCGGATGGAATTATAGCATGAAGGCATTGGCTGAGTAATTTATAAAGGCATGATTTTTAGGGAGCAACATATCATGGCAGGTTTTCCTAAGTGCAGGTATACTTAGACCATATTGTAATAATAGTAACAGATTAGTTGATAGAGCGAATGAGAGGGGGGCTTTCATGACCCATCCATATAAAACAAAGCAGGATAACATTGCCATGCTGGATGATACTCTGGACATTTTAAATAAAGGCTATTACAGAGTTGGCGATAAAAAAGTTACTCTGAAATTAAGCAGAGCGCAGATGGAGGAGGCTCATGTATATCTGCCCCTTGATGTCCTGGAAATAAGTGAGAAAAAGGATTTTAAACACGAACATTTCCCTGACAGATGTGCCTATGGCTGTGAGAACATGGATTCCTTCAAGATGGCAAGGAAACGGATGGACCAGTTTTCGGATCATTTGAGTCAGGAAGGGACAAAGCCTGTTCTTGTCTTGAATCTTGCCAATCCGGTGAATAAGGGCGGAGGAGTCCGGCGAGGTAGCAAAGCCCAGGAAGAAGACCTGTGCAGGAAGAGTTCTTTGCTTGTGTCACTGGAGGGTGAGCAGGCTTCTGCCTATTATGAGTACAATCGTGATTTAAAAGATAGGACAGATACATATATGGGATCCCACGCTGTGATGATCCATCCTCAGGTGGAGATCATCAAGGATGAGGCGGGCAACCTTTTAGAAGATACGGTGGTGGTTGCCGTGATGACCTGTGCGGCTCCGAAGATTACTTTTGGTCTGGAAGGCCTGACACAGAAAGAGTATGAGGCTATGGTGTATAATCGGATCACAGGTATGTTGAAGGTTGCTGCCTATGAAGGCTATCAGTACCTTGTGCTTGGCGCCTTTGGCTGCGGTGCCTTTGATAATGATGCCCGAATTGTATCAGACCTTTTTTATAAAGCCTTTAAGAACTTTGACTATGATGGGATGAAAGCAAAGGATATGTTCCGCAGGATCGACTTTGCTGTCATGTCCCGTCACAATGACCAGTATAATTTTAAAGAATTTTATCGCAATTTCTCAGATTTCTATCGTGATGAAGATCAAAAGGAGAAAGAGCGGATCCTTGAAAATATAAAGAAGACAGAAGGCCATTTGGATGCCATCCGGGGATGTATCTTCGGTGGTGCGGTTGGAGATGCCCTGGGCTATTCGGTGGAATTCCTGCGGGAAAAGGATATTTTCACAAAATATGGCCCGAAGGGGATCACAGAATACGATTTAGATCCAAAAAGCGGCAAGGCCCTTATCTCCGACGACACCCAGATGACCCTGTTTACCGCAAATGGTCTCCTTGTCGCTTATACACTTCGTTTTATGCGGGGAATGGCTATACGGCCCAGGGATTATGTTGCAAGGGCTTACCTGGACTGGCTTCTGACCCAGGAGTCCTCCATGCAGGAGGTAAACCGGCATGAAGGATCTACAAAGTCCGGAGGCGGGTCATGGCTTTTGGATGTACCAGAATTGTACAGCAGGAGAGCTCCGGGAATCACCTGCCTTACTGCATTGAAGAAGGAAAAGAACGGAGTGACATTTGAAGACTATGTAAAGGCAAAGAGAAACAACAGCAAAGGCTGCGGCGGCATCATGCGAGTCGCACCCATTGCCATGAATTGCCAGATGGATATAGAAGAGCTTGACATGGAAGCCGCCCAGCTTGCAGCCATCACCCACGGCCATTCCCTTGGCTATATGCCCGCAGCAGTCCTTACGCATATCATAAATCGCATCGTATTTCCACCGGAAGGGAAAAAGATGTCCCTGAAGGAAATCGTTCTGGAGGCAAGGGATACCATTGCCAGGATCTTTGAAGGAGATCCCCATCTTCCGGAGCTTACAAGGATCATTGATCTGGCCGTAAGACTGGCAGACCACAGTGGCTCAGATGACCTTAAAAATATCCATAAGCTTGGCGAAGGCTGGGTGGCAGAAGAAACATTGGCTATCGCCATTTACTGCTCTCTCAGGTATCAGGATAACTTCCGCGCAGGACTGATCGCCTCGGTCAACCACAATGGAGACAGTGACTCCACCGGAGCCGTCACCGGCAATATCCTCGGCGCCCTCTTAGGCTATAAAGCCATTCCCGAAACATGGAAGATGGACCTGGAGATTGCAGACGTAATCCTGGAGATCGCGGATGACCTGTGCCATGGATGCCAGATGTCAGAACACAGTCAGTATGAGGATCCTGACTGGAGATCAAAATATATACAAATGAAACGCCCACTAAAAGAACAGGAGTAACTACAAAATATTCTGCAATTACCTACAAAATGTAGCTGCAAACACCTGCAAAATATTTTGCAATTACCTACAAAAAGTGTTTGCAAAAAAATGCCCAAAGCCATCCCATCAAGGAAGAAATACAGATATGACATCATCAGAAATCATTATCAGCCAAAGTGAATACGAATCCCTTCTTAAAGAAATCGCTGCCCTGAAAGAGCGTATTTCTTCCCTCACGGCCCTCCGGGATGACCTGATCTATCACATCTGCCCGGCTCTCCGTTCAGAATATGAGGAAAAGATCGCCGGTCTGGAAAGGGAGCTGTACGCAGCCAAGCTCTATTTGCGGGAAAAGCAGCGGATCATAGAGATCCTTCAGGCCCAGATAAACCGGAACCAGAAGCCGTCCATGGATGAGGCCAAACAGGAGGCGGGAGAAGAGTTCCGGAAGTTCAAGGAAGACCTGAATCGGAAGGCCAGGGAAGCGGAGGATTTTCAGGATCACTGGAAGAAGGACACCGACTGGTACCGGCATGATAAGGCGGACCGGGAAAAAAGAAAATCCGGGAATTCCGGAGACAAGGGTGGCAGCAGGGAAAAAGCGGAGAGTGCTTACTGGCAAAAGTCAGCCACACAGGGCCAGGCCGCCGATGCAGACCACAGGATTGGCCAGGATGCAGATGAAGATGGCGATAAAAATGGTCATGAGAAAGGTCATGGGAAGGACCGTTGGAATGGCCATAAGAAGGATCATAAAAAGGGGCATGATGCAGACCAGGAGACTTCCGAAGGACAGCAGGAAGATCAGGAGCAGAAAACTTCTCCGGTGGAGGAGATCAAGCGTCTCTACCGTAAGATCGTGAAGCTGCTTCATCCGGATGTCCACCCCAACCCCACCGAGCGGGAGAAAGAGCTCTTAAACCGTGCCAATGAT
>CADBME010000435.1 GCA_902795715.1 uncultured Lachnospiraceae bacterium
AGTGTGGTCAGTCCGCCGTGTGCAAGCAGAATAGCCTGGAATAAAAGGACGATAAGACCTAAGATACTGGTTACACAAGGTCCGAAGAGGATCGCTCCAAGACCGGTTCCTGTCATGTGGGAGCAGCTGCCTGTTACGGACGGGATCTTCAGGGATGAGATTACGAAAACGAATGCTCCTGTTATGGCTAAAAGAGTGATGGTCTTTCTGTCGTTTTCAACAATTTTGCGGATCTTCATAAAGCCGATTATCAGGAAAGGAATACATATCAGGTCCCAGGAGATGCACCATCCTAAAGGAAGGTATCCTTCCATAACGTGCATGGCGTTTGTCACCGGAGCTACAGCGAACATGGCGAAGAAGGCAAATAATAAGGTCTTTGCTTTAAAAGCCAGGCTCGGTGAAAGCTGATGAAGAGAATTCTTTTTGTTTTCTTTCTTTTCCTTAAAGTAGTTTTTCATAATGTTCCTCCTTTAATTGAATACTATTAGTGAGATGAGACTTAAATTTTGTGTACCAGAGTTGTCTGCGTTTCAATTTGAGTCTCAATATTTAAGAACTGAACTCATTATATATCAAAATGATATTTTAGCAATATACTATTTTGATACTGGTACGTAAATAATTGTTTTTTGAGACTCATTTAAAGTGAACATTATTGTCAGCACTTATATTTATGGATGCAAATAATTTTACCATATTTATATAATATGATTTTCCGGATGTGATAGAATAAGAACAGAATCAAAAGATTTATCATATTAAAAGGAGACTGGTTTATGGCAAAAGAATTCGCCTATTGCAGTTCTGGATGCACCCGGCCGCAATTTGAAAGACAGATTATCAATATTAATAAGAAGTATCCGAATGCGATCATTGTCAAAGAAGTCTATTCTCAGACAATGACTGACCGGACAGAGCTGAAAAAACTACTTGTCCAGTTAGAGGAAGATGATACTCTGATTGTGAATTCCATAGACCGGCTGAGTCGGGATCCTGAAGACTTTCTTTCCTATTATAAGGAATTTAGCCAAAGAGGAGTGAATCTGATTTTTATCAACCAGCCATTTATGAATTCGGAAATCTTCACATCAGCCTGCCGAATGATGGCTGATCAGGCCACAGAGCCGGAGCTGCAAGTTTTTACTGATGGAATGTATGGCCTTCTGAAATCACAGATATCCATACTGCTCGATCAATCCTGGCAAGATCTGCAGGATCACAGGGACCAGATGAAAGCATCTTATAAGAAGGCTAAGGAGAGAGAGAAGGAGAGCGGCAGGCCTGTCGGTAAAAGATATGAATCGAGAAAATCCTTTATGGTTAAGGAACTGATCAGACGGTACAATCAACAATTTGACGGATCAATGAATGATATACAGACTATGGAACAGATCCGGAACGAAATGGGAACCATATCAAGAAATACATATTATAAATATAAGAAAGAACTCGTCGAAGATGAGACCTGATTATTCAGGTCTCTTTTTTTTTTGCTTTTTAATGTTATATAGCTTTTCCAAAATGAAAGAATAGTATCACTTTGCCAATTATTATACTTAAAATGAGACTCATTTGCAAAATAATACTATACAGTATCAATATTGTTTCTTTCATACAGTATCAAAATAATATACAATAGTATCAACAAATGATTCAGTCTGCTTTTGAGACGTTTCTTCATAGGAGAATGGAGGGAGGAAACCATGGGAAAAATTATTACTATATTATTATGCATTGCTGCTGCAGCAATGTTTGTTCACGGCTTATGGAAAGGGAGGAAAAATCATCATCATTTCCACCTGGGACATTCTCATGAGGGAGGCACGCTTGATATCGATGCCATGGCCTATAATTCCAAAATGAGAAGCTGGAACGCCGGCTTCAAGGTATTGCTGGCAATCATCAGCCTGATCTTATGTATCGCATTTAATAACATCTATGTTTCTATCGCAACCATACTCATGATGGGTTATCTGACCGTAGTAATCGGCGAGCTGGAATTTGATCATTACATTTCCATGATGACCATCCCGATTGTTTTCATGGTTGTGGGGGCAATCACCATCGCCATCGGTTATTCTTTAAAGCCGATTGGCCAGTATAATTTACATGTATTTAACCTTTTTTATATTTACTGGTCACAAAAAAGTCTGATCCAGGCAGCAGTCCTGATTCTGAAGGCTCTTGGAGCAGTAAGCGCCCTTTACATGATGACCCTGACCACACCGCTGACAGAGCTGGTCTCCGTACTCAGAAAGGCTCATATGCCCAAACTGATCGTTGAACTAATGAATATGATCTATCGATATATATTTATCATGCTGGAAACTTATTCCCGCCTGAAGAATTCAGCCGAATCGCGACTGGGCTACTGTGATTTCAGAACATCCTGTTACAGTTTCGGTCAGATTGCCAGCAATCTTTTCGTTATCACACTGAAAAAGGGAAATGCCTACTACAATGCCCTGGAAGCTCGATGCTACAACGGAGAACTGAATTTCCTGGAGGATGTCAAGCCGGTAAAAAGCTGGCAGATCGTCATGGGTATTGTTTTCGTCATTCTGCTGTGCGCCATCTGGTTCCTGACAAGATAGTAAGCTGTAGTGAACCAAGCTAAAAAAGATATTATAAATAATAGAAGGAGAATAGATATGAATACTAAAAATGAGCAGCCTATCTTAAAGGTAGAGGATTTACATTTCAGATATAACGATGAGAAGGAAACGCTAAGAGGAATCAGCCTGGACATCTATGAGGGAGAAAAAATTGCTGTTCTGGGATCCAACGGAGCAGGAAAGTCCACTTTCTTTTTAAATATTAACGGTGTACTTAAATCCTCTTCCGGGCAGATTAGTTATCGGGGAAAGCAGATCGACAAAAAAAGCCTCAATGAACTTAGAAAAAATGTCGGTATTGTCTTCCAGGACGCAGATAACCAGATCATCGCTTCCACGGTAGAGGCAGAGGTTTCTTTTGGACCCATGAATTTAAAGCTTCCCCGGGATGAAGTGATAGCAAGAGTTGACAAGGCTCTGGCCTATATGAATATCAGCAGCTTTAAGAAAAGAGCTCCCCATTATCTCAGTGGTGGTGAGAAAAAACGTGTCAGTATCGCAGACATTATCGCCATGGAATCCGAAGTCATTATTTTCGATGAACCTACGGCAGCTCTTGATCCCTATAATGCAGCTATGCTGGAGGAGGTCCTTGCAAAAATGAGCGATGAAGGCAGGACCATGCTGATTTCGACCCATGATGTTGATTTTGCTTACCGTTGGGCTGACCGGGCTGTCGTCTTCAGCAACGGGCAGATTATAGCAGATGATACCCCTCTTAACATTTTCAAGCAGGAGGATATCCTGGAGCAGGCCAGCCTGAAACACCCGACCATGTTTGATGTATTCACCATCATGGAGGAAAACAATGTCATCCCTTCAAACGGATCTTACCCCAGAAATATCAGTGAATTCAGGGAAATGATCAAAAAGATATCCTGAAGATAAAAAAGTTGTTGACAAATATAAGAAGGCATTCTAATATATACCTATACCCCTATGGGTATACAACCAATGTTACTTAAGGCCTTTTCACTTTGATATTGCCTGAATTCCAGAGAAAGAGATTACTTCAGGCTGTTTTAGAAGGAGGTACATACTATGTTTTTTGAGAAAAAAGTTTTGTTTTCTATTTTAGGTGGTTTTGTTCTTGGTAAGGCAGGAAGCCAGATTTTTGGCTCAGCCAAGGCAAAGGAAGCTTATCTTAAGGCAGCGACCGGAGCTCTGATCATGAAAGACTACATCATGGAGCAGGCAGAAATTATTCAGGCTGAAGGTTCTGATATCCTTGCTGATGCCAGACTCCGGGCCGATGAGTACCAGGCAAAGAAAGACGCAGAATTCATGTGTGGGACAGATGATAAAAGCTGTGATCAGGAAGCCGTTCCTGCTGTAGAAGCATAGGACGATTCAGATACGCGAAGGAGTAGCCTATGAAATACCATATTAAGCATCAGGCAGTAAATCAGCTGCATATAAGGCTGCCTTACCGCCGCCTGACAGAACAGGAAGCGGATGTTCTTTATTATGGTCTGGTGGAGTCGGGGGATGTGATTTCGGCCAATGTTTTTCGACGTACGGCAGCAGCCGTTATCCGATGCCGGAAGGGTTCGGTGCCTCGGATTCTCCGCACTCTTGATCTCATGGACATTCACAGCAAAGAGGCTATAGAAGCCTTGCCTGGGGTTTCTACCAGGGCAACTAATGAAGAATTCAAAGAAAAGGTGATTGCCAAGAGCCTGATTCAGTTAGGGAAAAGAATACTGCTGCCTCTACCCGTTCGGGCCCTGTGGAGCATGCGCAATGGCGCGCCCTATATCCGTGGAGGATTAAAAGATCTTTTCTGCCGTAATTTCAGTGCCGAGATCGTCCATGCCACGGCCATCATCGCTTCTTTTGCTACCGGAGACTTCAATACGGCCAGTTCCATTATCTTCCTGACAGACATTGGAGAGATGCTGGAAGAGTGGACTTACAAGAAGTCTGTGGATGATCTTGCCCAGTCTCTGTCACTGAATGTGACTAAAGTCTGGAAAGAGACAGAGGAAGGAAGCTTTGTGAAGTGCAGCATACAGGAAGTCGGCAATGGAGATATTATCCGGGTTGGTATGGGAAGCATGATCCCCCTTGACGGAGTGGTTGTTTCGGGAGAGGCTATGGTGAACCAGGCTGCCCTCACCGGGGAATCTGTACTGGCTGAGAAGCATGTAGAAAGCACGGTTTTTGCCGGAACAGTCCTGGAAGAAGGAGAACTTCTTATCCGGATCAGTGCAGTTTCCGGAAAGACAAGATATGACAGGATTGTCCAGCTGATTGAAGAATCAGAAAGTATGGTATCTGTCACCCAGAGCCGGGCTGAGAGAGTAGTCAGCAAATTGATCCCCTATACCTTCGGGACATCGATCCTGACTGGTCTTCTTACCCGAAATCTGACCAAAGCTGCTTCAGTATTGATGGTAGACTTTTCCTGTGCCATCGAAGTAGCTATGCCCATTGCGGTTCTGTCCACCATGAGGGAAGCCGGCCGCCATCAGATTACCGTAAAGGGTGGTAAGTATCTGGAGATGGTTTCCGAAGCGGATACTATCATTTTTGACAAGACAGGTACCCTGACCAATGCCACACCGGTGGTAGAAGAAGTGCTTGCCCTGGACGGGAGAGATGAGGATGAGATGCTGGCTCTGGCTGCATGCCTGGAGGAGCACTTCCCCCATTCTCTGGCCAACGCAGTGGTAAGAGCTGCCAGGGATAAGGGCCTGGAACATGAGGAGATACACACAAGTCCTAACTATATCGTGGCCCACGGCATAGTATCCTCCCTAAATGGGGAGAGAGTGGTTATCGGAAGCAACCATTTTGTCCTTGAGGATGAGGGTGCTTATATCTCTGAGGAAGACCGGGAGAGGGTTCTGGCTATGCCTACCCAGTATTCCCGCCTGTATATGGCCATAGGAAACCGCATGGCCGCCGTAATCGGCATATCAGACCCCATACGTCCTGAATCCACACAGATCATAGAAGACTTGCGCAAGTCAGGGATAAAACATATCGTTATGATGACCGGAGACAGTGAACGTACGGCCCATGCAATCGCCCGCCAGGCCGGCATAAGCGAATACTATTCGGAAGTCCTTCCTGAGGACAAGGCCCGCTATGTGCAGGCAGAGAGGGATAAGGGCCGAAAGGTCATTATGATCGGTGACGGTATCAACGATTCACCGGCTCTGTCGGCGGCAGATGTGGGAATCGCCATCAAGGAAGGGGCCGATATTGCAAGAGAGATTGCAGATATCACCTTATCCGGAAAAGAGCTTGAAAAACTTGTGATCTTAAGACAGCTGAGCAAAGAGCTGATTAGCCGGATGAGCCGGACAGCATGGTTAGGAATAGGATTTAACGGAGCAATCCTTTTAGGCGGAATTGCAGGATTGATCATGCCGGGGACCGCAGCTCTCTTACATAACACATCCACGATTGCCTTGTGTCTTTCCAATATGCGTAATATTCTGCCGGAAACAGATGAGGATATAGACGATCCGTCTCAATCATAGTAAGATCATAGATAGTAAGATTGGGTCATCAATAGCCGGTTACAGATGTTGATGCTGTATTCGCACCGGCAAAAGCAATAAATCTTATTGCGTGATATGGA
>CADBME010000436.1 GCA_902795715.1 uncultured Lachnospiraceae bacterium
CGATAAATCTCAATCAGGCATCAACCTCCTGGTTGAGCCAGTGTAGAAATGAAGACAGCCCGACACAGTGGGCGATAACACCAACAGCAGAGTGTGTCCACAACGACGTATGCTGCGTAGAAATAAAGGCAGCCCGACATAGAGACCCGTAGCAATTGTCCTTTAGAGATGTATTCCTTTTTTCAAATAGAAAACATCTAACCGATATATTTGAACTGCCCCGGACAATAAAACCGCCTTAACCAGGCAGAGATAAGAAAATAACCGATACTATTTGGTGGTATTTCGATCAGAAAAACAAAAGGGCAGATACAGTTCAACGATATATCGCAACTGTATCTGCTCTTTTTAAAGAATAACGTCCTCTGTGATTTCTCCGGGCTCATGGAATCTCAGGCCAATCTTTCGTCGAAAGCTTCTGAGTATCCTGCAATGCTTTGATAAAATCTCTCAGTTCCAGAAAATGTGAAGCGGAACAAAACAGATGTTCATACAACTTGCATTCCCATATTAAATTATCCATAGGGACAGGATGAATTTCTCGAAAATCAACAACTATAAAACAGCCGTAATAGCACGAGCTGATAATCCTCAGCCGCATACCGGACAACAATAATCAGGAGATATCTCCAGTTACGAAACATGATTCTTCTATCGTGATCCGGAAAAAGGATGGAAAAGCATTGTGAATGATGTCAGCGGGCATGATGAAGTACATCCCAGACATGAACAGAAGCTGTAAAATGGTTTTATTCCCGTGAATAAAGGAAGAAAGAAGTCCCGTATAGCGTGGATTTCAATAATCCTCTTCACAGAATTGTTACCTGATTTCAATACGGAGGTGACAAACATATGGCAAGGAACAAAAAAGACAGCACAGCTGATTATTCCCTGACCCTTAAAAACCTGCATATTGCGCTGTATGAAAGAGTAAGTAATCCATATACTGCACATGGAGGAGCAATATTAGGCTTCACAGAAACATTGACCGGACAAAAATTGGATGATCTTCTAAATCAATATAGGTCAAAGGGAAAAGAATCCGAACCGGAAACGCAACCTTTTATATCCTCAAACGATTACTCACGAGTGCTGGATCTGTTTTCTAAGACTGCTTTTACAAAAGCTGGAAGCCAAAAGCTTTTTTTCATAGCTCATCTTGGAGGATGGAGATCGGCAAAAGTGAAATTGTCCGAGAAAACCGATGTTCTTTTTAATGGTAATAACAGAAGTGATGGCGGTGTACGAAATGAGTTTTATGATGACTTAATATCATGGAAATGCTCAACTGATGACGTTAATAAATACATTTTTTTTATGAGAAATGATTCTATAGGCAAGTCACAGTCAGAAAAAACAGGCAGCATATCAGAGTATATTGTGGCGTGCAACTATCAACTGATCAGTGAGTATTGTAAAGACAAGGACGTTCTTAAACAGGTTATATCTGATTTCAAAGAAAGAATGGTCGATGATGAACAGAAAAGAAGCAAACGGAAAGCTGATGGATTAAAAAATCTCTTCGATGAGCATCAAGGAGAAATGAAATATCTCTGTAACAGTCTGAAAACACTGATGGATGAATATAACAATGCTATTGATAAGAGAGAAAAGGACTGGCGCCTCGCACGAGCTCTTAGTTGTCTAATAATTGGAGCAATGCTGCGTGAAGCAATGACATGCGACATAATAGAAAACCTTCTTGATCCTTTTCACACCAGGAAACACGAGGAACTCAAATCTTCTTTTTCACTTATTGTCCCGGTAAACAGTATAGATTTAAATAAGAACAATGATTTGATATTAAACTCTGATCTTCCTCTTTCGCCAATCAGCAACACCCATCAACTTATAGGCTCTCCTCTGTTAACAGGAGAAAATTCTCCTTTCTATGCCCGCTATACACTTACAAATAAACAAAGACGAGAGATTGGGATACATGGAAATGAGAATCGCAACTATCTCTTAACCAAAAAAAGTATTAGCTTCCGGATTGGCAAAATTCATTTCTGGCTTTTTAGGGGGGGTATATCTTTCATTACAATTCAAATAGCTACAGAGAAACTGGGCAGGGAACAAACCCTTGATCTGGTTGCAGAGCTGTGCAATATAAAAGTCAGATCAAAGATTGCTTACTGTGATTCTGTTGCAAAAGATGTTGTTGAAAAAAGAGAGATTACCATTAAAACGATTATCGAAAACATTTTAAGGCTGCAGCCGTTAATTTCTCTACGAATGACAGATGAAACACTGCAACTGGCATATTGCTTGTATTATGGTGTGGGGACGGTTGAAGACAATGAATCCTTATTAGTTTTTTTAGAAATGATTAGAAATAAGACAAGAAGCACCTTACCTACATCACATAGATTAGAGAAGGACAATGAATTCCAACCTAACAGATTTAAACATATCAGGTGGGCAGTTTCTCAATATACAATAGCCTGTGTTGCATGTGAAAACATCGCACATCCGGAAGCGAGAGAATATATCATAAATAAAGGGGGGCTACAGCACTCAGTATTTAATAATTATCTTTTGGTATATCTGAATTGTCTCGCAGTGAACATCAGACTTGGAATGCTTCGGAAACATTATAATATATACCATCCTTCAGCACTCAGAGATAGTCCTGTTGAAGCAAAAATCGAACTACAAAGTATTCTAAATATACCTCTTGAGTATTTAACTACAGAAGAGCACATCAATACTTTATTTGAGAAATATCTTTGTCGTAATGTTTTAGGATTGCAAGATCAATTAAAAGAATTATCACAAGCCAATATGTTGGAGACAATTGAAAGCATAACAAAGAGCATTGAAATCCGAGATGAAAATAGATAATAAGAAAGATATCCAATCTGGATTACTTTGGCCAACTAAATCGAATTCTGAAGGTGTATTTTAGTAGTGTAATAGTAAAAAGAGTGTTTGAAGATTTATTCCCCTCGAGATATAATAAGCATTATAGAACACACTTCAAATTGTATCTCAATCAGTACAATTTGGTCTCTGCCCACTTTTGCCCCCTGTTTTGGTTAATTGTCAGAATATTCTGAAAAATACTCGCGAAAACAGGCTCTGGAACCCGCATAAACACTGGGGTTCCGGAAGGGTGGGGTAGAAATGAAGACAGCCCGACATAGAGGGCGATAACAATAGATGTTTTTGTCTCTCACAACGAA
>CADBME010000437.1 GCA_902795715.1 uncultured Lachnospiraceae bacterium
TGGGACAGTGGGGACGTTTCATATCGTCCCACTTTGTTTAATCTTCTACAAAGTGGGACGATATGAAACGTCCCCACTGTCCCACATATTAAACTAGTATACGATGACCGGGTATCCTTCTTTCACATGATCCCAGATGGTCTTGGCCATGGAGAAAGGAAGGTTGACACAGCCGTGAGATCCGTTGGATTTGTAAATGTTTCCGCCGAAAGAGCTTCTCCAGGGAGCATCGTGAAGCCCCTGGTTTCCGTTAAAGGGCATCCAGTAAGTCACATCAGATGAATAAGATCCGCCTCCGGCATCCGGGCCGGTGAGGGTGGCAGGTGTTTTCTTGAATGTAATGGAGTAAATACCCTTTGTGGTGGAGGCGTTTCTATTGGGATTGCCGGTGACACAGGAGTCGCTGGCTATGCATTCGCCGTCGACTACCATAAAGACTTCCTGGCGCTGAATGCTTACTTCAACGTAGGTTCCGCCTATGTCGTCCCGTTCTCCATCCCGGACTACACCCCGGTACTCCCATTCGGGTTCCCTGGCTACTTCCTTGCCGGATTTGATGTCTTTAAGGAGTTTTTTCTTCTCCTTTTCGTAATCCACTTTCCAGCCGTAATCGCCTTCTACGATGGTAATCTCTTCGCCGGTTACCGTTTTATGTTTTCTGGCGACGCCCATGGTGTTGTATTTCTTCTGCATGTTTCCGACATACTCGGCTATTTTCAGCTTATCGACGGTTACTTTGAAGTCTTTGCTGACATTGATCCAATTTTTAATGGTCGTGTAATCCAGGGTGTCTGTCTCGTAGCCGTAGTCGTATGTAATCTCAGTGTGTGAATACTTGTTGGCCTTTTCAAGGGCGTCTGTCACCACCTTGTCTGTTGAGTAGTAGTCCGGAAGATGATAGAGGTCTTCCTTTTCCAGATCGATGGTATTGATACAATTGGTAAATGCTTCTCTCACTTTTTCTTTCAGTCTCTTTTTCCGGACCCGGTTGCCCAGGACTTCCGGGACAATGGAAAATTCGGTTTCCCCGGCCTCCAGATAGGTGTCAGCCGGCGGGGTGACGTTTTCCTTGACAAAGCACTGTAGAGCGTTCACGGTTTCCACCAGCTTGTCGTCGTTGAAAGTCACGTCCAGATGGATGCCGCTCTCGGCTTGTCCGAAGAAATGGGCAATCCACTCCCATTCGTTCTGGCTGGCCTTGAGGTCTTTGATCTGATTTCCCACATCGATGGAGACATCCACATCGCCTGCCTTGATGATCTCCTTCCTCTCTTTTTCAATCAAAGTGATCTGGTGGGCTGCCAGATCCTGGGTAAATGTGTTCTCTGCTTCCTCCACGGTCAGATTTGCCAGAGAGTAGTTATTGACCATGGTATCCCGAAACATATGGTCCTTGTAGAACATGGCACCGCCTACGTAAGTTCCGCCCAGAATCAGGATGAAAAGGGCAAGGATAAGGGCGACAACTTTTTTATTTACAGGCTTTTTCTTCTTTTTACGATCATCCCGGCTATCCATCTGTCCGCCGGACAGGTCTTCGGGATAATCATCAAAAATTGTATCTTTCTTTTTGCTCATATCAATCAATCCTTTCGACTGTTATTTCCATAATAGTGTTCGAATAGTATTCGAGACCCTGACAGCAGTCAAGGCTTTCTGGCGAGTCCCGGTCCGGCAGCTTTTCTATCTGCCGTCATATTTACCGGTCGTACCATAATAGCACATTTCATAAGAAAAAACAGTGATAAAAATGTTAAATCTATTTAATAAATACCGGATGCAGCTTATTTTAATACGATTCCCCCGGGCAAATCAAGTCCATGAAGGATTTGACTTTTTCCGATGTATTGCTGCTTAATACGGAGTTAAAAAAGAGGGGATCCTCTGTCACTTCCCTGCCGAACCATGCCGGCCCGGAATAGGCATTGGCTTCTTCTTCGGTCGGAAACTCTACCTCTGCCATAACAAAGCCTTCATAGGGACCGTGAAAGAGGTCAAGCTCTATGGTATATCCATGAGAATCCGGTATGATATAACGACTTTTTTCTATGGCAATTCCCTCTTTTTTATTATAGAGGCTCCGGAATGCCCCTTCAGACAGAGGCATCTCGACTTCTTCTCTGACCATCATCCCTCTCCCCTTGATAGTAAGGATAAACTGGTCATCCTTCTGTCGTACCCGAATCACAGGGTCCGTACAGATGTAAGCCTGTCGAATTGAATGGGAAGGATACTGGTCGAGATTGACCGGAAGATGTTTTACAAGATATTTCCGTTCTATTTCCATGATAGGGCAATCCTTTCTCTTCATACTTGATCATAGTTGATCTTTTGACCCTGTGATCATCATATTTCTACTGCATTGTAATGGATGAAGAGGAAAAAAGCAAGAGATGGGAAGGAAAGGGCAAACCGAAAAAAATGAGAGAATCGTGGTTTGCCCTCCCGCATTATGGAAACGATAGCAGCAGAACTCTGCCGATGACTATTATATCATGGAGGAAACTGAGATTGGTATGCCGCCGGCATCCAAAATCCGGCCCGGAATCCAGTCAGCCAACCTGTCTATGACAAAGGCTCCAATCCTTTCGATCTCAGAAATCCGTTGATCTCATCCATGTCATAGACCTCATTATGGACAAATACACTGATGGCTGCATCCCGTCTGTCCTTGGCATAGAGGATTCCCTTGTGGGATATCTTAAGCGCCCTTTGTATGCTGTCAAAAGGCATCCGGGCCCCGATGCAGAGGCAGATGATTTTATCCCTGGCCGGATTCCTTTTTCTCCCGTTCAGAATCTGATAGGCATATTCCCGTGCCAGTCTGCTCTTCTCTACGACAGAAGAAGCCTTCAGATCATGCAGGGCGATAAATTCGTTAAAGTAAGAGGACAGAGAATATTCCGGATAGATTTCTGCTTCCCGGATATAGTGGTCATATCTGCTGATACTCGTTCCTCTTAACACCTTCTCAAGAAAACCTGTATCTCTTCTTATCATCATTATTTTTTCCCTTTCTGTTTTGTTTCAGGCCAAAACAGATTGTATAGGCGTCTTATTCTTTTGTAAATATCCTGAAA
>CADBME010000438.1 GCA_902795715.1 uncultured Lachnospiraceae bacterium
CAGTTCGGCGGACAGACACCCCTCAACCTTGCAGCGGAGCTGGAGAAAAACGGTGTCAAGATTCTGGGAACTTCCCCGGCCGTTATCGACCTGGCTGAAGACCGTGACAATTTCCGGGCTATGATGGAGAAACTGGAAATCCCCATGCCGGAATCCGGAATGGCGGTCAACGTGGAGGAAGCCCTGGCCATCGCCCATGAAATCGGTTATCCTCTCATGGTACGTCCCTCCTATGTACTGGGCGGACGTGGAATGGAAGTGGTTTATGACGATGAGATGATGGCGGACTATATGGCGGCAGCTGTAGGTGTCACACCCGACCGCCCCATCCTGATCGACCGTTTCCTCATGAACGCCATGGAATGCGAAGCCGATGCCATCAGTGACGGAAAGCACGCATTCGTACCGGCGGTTATGGAACACATTGAGCTGGCCGGTGTACACTCCGGTGACTCTGCATGTATCATACCTTCCAAACACATTTCCCAGAAACATCTGGCTACCATCCGTGACTACACCAGAAGAATCGCCGAGGAAATGAACGTTGTCGGACTGATGAACATGCAGTATGCCATCGAAAACGATACGGTCTATGTCCTGGAAGCCAACCCCAGAGCATCCAGAACCGTACCCCTGGTATCCAAGGTCTGCAACATCCGCATGGTACCTATTGCCACGGATATCATAACATCAGAACTCACGGGACGGAAATCCCCTGTAGCCGACTTCAAGGAACAGAACATCCCCTATTACGGAGTCAAGGAAGCTGTATTCCCCTTCAACATGTTCCAGGAAGTTGATCCTCTGCTTGGACCGGAAATGCGTTCCACCGGAGAAGTACTGGGAATAGCCCGGTCGGCCGGAGAAGCCTTCTACAAAGCCGAAGAAGGAGCCCAGTCCAAACTTCCCCTCAAGGGAGCCGCCCTGATTACCGTAAAACGAGGAGACAAACCCGAAGCCATCGAAGTGGCCCAGAGCCTCTACAAAGACGGCTTCAAGATCTATGCAACCGGAAGAACCTGCCAGCGCATCAACGAAGCAGGCATCCCCGCCGAGCATATCAACAAAGCCTTCGAAGGACGTCCCAATGTACGTGACCTGATCGTCAACGGAACCGTCCAGGTGGTGGTCAACACACCATCCGGCAAAGAAAGCAAGACCGACGACTCTTACGTTCGGAAGAGCGCCATCAAGGCCAAAGTACCCTATATGACTACCATGGCAGCCGCCAGAGCCGCAGCAGAAGGAATCCACTACATGAACACCCACCGGGATCATGAAGTGAAATCCCTCCAGCAATGGCACAGCGAGATTACCGATAAATAAATAAGTGGGACAGTGGGGACGTTTCATATCGTCCCACATTGTTAAAACTGATACAATGTGGGACGATATGAAACGTCCCCACTGTCCCACTATTCCTGGATCTCCTGAATCCCACTGATATCCGGTTCGATGCTCATGGACCAGTTCTGATGATAGATCACGTAGCCGGGTACGGCATGGGGAGGTTTCTTCAGCTGCCGTCTTTCGGTGTAGTCCACTTCTACCTTGGGGGCATCTTTGCCCTTGGAGTAATAGGCGGCCAGGCGGGCGGCTTCTTCGTAGGTGGAGTCGGGCAGCTGGTCGGCGGTTCCCAGTTTTACGATTACGTGGGAGCCGGCCATTTTTTTTGCGTGAAACCACATGTCTTTGCCGTTGGCAAATTTGAAGGAGAGTTCATCGTTCTGGTAATTGTTTTTTCCGACATAGATATGGAAGCCATCGGAAGAGATGTAATGTAAAGGCTTGCTTTTGGCAGCCTTTTTTTTCTTGCCGGATGCTCCTCTGCTTTTCATGTATCCGTAGTCGATCAGCTCCTGCCGGATCATGGCCAGGTCTTCTTCACTTCTGGCCATATCCAGGGAATTGCCGATGGATTCCAGGTGGGAGAGAGCCTGGCCTGTTTCTTCTATCAGGCCGGTCAGGGCTTCGTAGGTCCTCTTTAACTTTCCGTAGCGGTCAAAGTAATTTTTGGCATTCTCCATGGCGGTCAAGGTCGGGTCCAGGGGAATGGTGATTTCCTTGCCGTCGTAATAATTGACACAGGTAAGCTCTTTGGCCCCCGGCTGGGCACTGTATCCGTATGTGTGGAGCATTTCCCCCCGAATTCGGTAAAGCTCTCTCTTGTCTGTATCCGCCAGCTGCCTCTGCTGGAGATCGTATTTTCTGGCGGTCCGTTCCAGGGCTGTCTGCAGAATGTGACGGAGATCGGCTGATTTCTGCCGGATCCTGGTGATGGTCTCTCTTTCCGCATAGAAGGAATCCAGAACCTGGGAAATGCTTTCGAATTCCCTGCAGGTCATGTTCCTGTAAATGGTCAAGGGGAAGGAAGCAAATTCCAGGGGCACCTTGCCTTCATAGACGATATTAGGTACAAATTTATGATCGGCTATGTCATCCCGGAGCCTGACCAGCTCCTGGTAGAGCCTTGTCCTGTCATTTACACCCTGATTGGGCTCGTAGGCAAAGCACGGATCACCGGCGACAGGCAGATTCCCTGTCCTATCCAAGCCTTCCGTCAGGGAAGCCACCGGCCTGCTTCCATCCAAACCGGCCCTTTCACAGATTTCATTGGCAAATAAAGGACTGATACCGGAGATGGATTGATAAACCGCCTTCTGTATGGACAGAGCTTTCTTTAAAAATGTATCCTCAAACCATTCCTGGCTGATTTCCGAAAGGGCAATCTTACCCTGACCCGGGGGGCTGACGTAGGCCCGACCCGGCAGTACTTCCCGGACGGAACTGATCTGGGCCGAGATATGTTTGATGCTGTCGATAATGGTCCCATCCTGATCAAGGAAAATAATATTGCTGTGCTTGCCCATGATTTCCGTGACCAGCTTCTTGGTGCACAGATCCCCCATCTCATCGCGGTGTTCGATTGTCATTTCCACGATACGCTCCATACCGGGCTGATGGATGGCCAGGATTTTGCCATTGCTGATATGCTTGCGCAGAAGCATACAGAAATTAGGGGCTGTCAGGGGATTCTTTTTCCCCTCCTCGATAAAGCGGATCAGGGGCAGACTGGCCCCTGCGCATAGCTGGAGACGGAAGGTTTCTTTTTGATTCTTAACGACAAGAAGAAGCTCATCCGCTTCCGGCTGATAGATTTTTGTAATACGCCCGCCGGTCAGCAGGCGCTGCATATCCCATACCACATTGGCCAGGACAATACCATCAAATGCCATAATATATAACCTCCAAAAGAGACCTTCTGGTCTCATCTGATTTTTCTGATTCTCATTTTTGCTGACAAAATCTGAACCATCTCGATCTGTCATAACTAAAACAGTATACTAAAAAATATCCTGCACATCAAGACACATCGAGTATGGCTAAGAAGACTCCCGTCACTTGCCGCCCTTTACATTTTCACAAAAAAAAGATAAGATGCATCAAAGGAGAGGGAATTTCCCGTTTCCATTTTCAAAAATCTGACTAAAAAATGAAAAAGAGTTCTCACCCATCTGATATCAGAAAGGATTCAGGATGAATTATAAAGACAAGGTAAATGAATTATCCCAAAGGGGCAGCCTTCCCGGATTGGATGCCATAAGAAGTCTCCTTGATGAACTGGGAAATCCCCATGAAAAGGTGAAGATCATCCATGTTGCGGGAACCAATGGCAAGGGTTCCGTCTGTGCATTTATGGCCTCTGTTATACAGGAAGCCGGATACCGGGTCGGACGATACCTGTCCCCGGTCATCCTTTCTTACGAAGAGAAATTCCAGATTAACGGAGTGTTTATAGATCCCTGCTTATTGCAGAAACTATTTGACCGGGTTATGGAAGCGGATGAAAAAAGCATAAGGAAGGGGGAAAGACCGGCGACTCTCTTTGAAGTGGAGACGGCAATCGCTTTCCTCTACTTTGCCGAAGCAAAAGCAGACTTTGCCCTGGTCGAATGCGGTATGGGAGGACTTGAAGACGCAACCAATGTAATCCAAAGCCCCCTTCTTTCCATCATTACATCCATAAGCTTTGACCATATGCAGTTCCTGGGAGAGACTCTGCCCCAAATTGCCGGACAAAAAGCCGGCATCATCAAAGACGGATGCCCGGTCGTCCTTCAGGAAAATCCCCCACAGGTTATCCGGGTAATAAGTGAAGAGGCCAGGGCCCATCAGGCCTCCCTGACCCTGATCAAGCCGGAAGACTATCAGGTCATCCGGGAGCGCTTTGACGGAAACACATTCCGCTTTGGGGGAGTCGACTATGAAATAGGCCTTCCCGGAAGGCACCAGATCTCCAACGCTGTAACAGCCGTCGCCGCCCTGCAGATTTTATTTGAAAGAATACAAAAACCTGAAAGAAAACCGGAATCTGAAGGAATAGCAAAATCTGAAAATAAGACGGCCAAAGGAGAAGAACATGGATATATAGAAACAATCCGAACCGGCCTGAAAAAGACCCGCTGGCCCGGAAGACTGGAGATCATAGACCGCCATCCCCTGACTTACCGGGACGGAGCCCACAACGCAGACGGGGCCGCTGTACTGGCCCGCTTTGTGGAAAAACATTTTACAAATAGAAGAATCATCTATATAATGGGAATATTGAGTGACAAAGAATATGAAAAGATGGTGGAAAGCCTGATTCCATCCGCCGACTCTTTCTATGTGTTCACCCCGGCAAACAGCAGAGGCCTGGCAGGGGAAAAACTGGCCGCCGTCATCGAAGGACTCGGAAAAAAGGCAGTCCTTGCATCCAACGTCGGAGAAGCCCTGCAAGCAGCAAAAGCAGCAGCCGGGCCCCGGGATGTTTTGATTGTGTGCGGGTCCCTTTCTTTTATGCAGGAAATGTAAGTGGGACAATGGGGACGTTTCATTTTGTCCCACTTAGTTAAATAATCTACAATGTGGGACAAAATGAAACGTCCCCATTGTCCCACTGAGGGTTTAGCTATGGATATCATACATATTTGTGATCTTGAAATATTTGCCAATCATGGAGTGGCGGAAGAGGAGAGGGTTCTGGGCCAGAAGTTTCTGGTGGATGTCCGTATCTTCCTGGATGCCGGGGAGGCCGGGAGGAAGGATGATCTGTCTCTGACGGTGAATTACGGTCAGGTCTGCCGTTTTCTTGAGAAGAGGATGAAGGATCGTGATGATCTTCTGCTTGAGACGGTTGCAGCCAGGCTGGCGGAGGATCTTTTGCTTGACTTTCCTCTGATAGATAAAGTGGTTCTTGAGGTTCGCAAGCCCTGGGCTCCTATTCGTATGCCTGTGTCTTATGCTTCGGTTTCCGTGACCAGGGCCTGGCA
This sequence comes from uncultured Lachnospiraceae bacterium, assembly GCA_902795715.1. The sequence goes on from CADBME010000438.1 coordinate 5,313, forward strand.
TAAAGCTTACCTGGGTGTGGGTTCTAATCTGGGAGACCGGGAGGCTTTTCTGGCTATGGCTGAAAAGGCCTTATGTGATTTGCCCGGGGTTCGGGCTTTTCGTAAGGCGCCGCTGATCGAGACGGATCCGGTGGGATATACGGATCAACCTGATTTTTTGAATACGGTTTTTGAAGTGGAGACTTTTTATTCGCCTAAGACTCTTTTTTGCCATATGATGGATATCGAAAACCGGGCAGGGCGTAAGAGAGAGATCCACTGGGGGCCGAGGACCCTTGACCTTGATCTTCTTCTTTATGATGATCTGGTTACGGAGGATCCGGATCTGGTTCTTCCCCATCCGGCTATGCACGAGAGGGCTTTTGTACTGGAACCTCTCTGTCAGCTGAATCCGTGGGGAGTCCATCCTCTGTACAGGAAAAGATTTGCTGATTTTCTTGCTGAGATCAATAGTACAATCAAAAAATAGTAAATACATGGTATTTACATATTGATAAAGTTCGTTTTAATTGTTCGTTTTTATATTTTATAAGGAAATAATACATGTGTAACAGAGAAAAAGATATCGATGCTCTCAGAGATGAGCTGAATGATCTGGATCATAAGATTGCGGATCTTTTTGAGAGAAGAATGGCCATCAACGGAGAGCTGGCTATTGCTAAGAGAGAGCGCAGGGAGCCAATCTACGACCGGAATCGTGAGGATGAGAAGCTGGATGATATTACAAAGAATTATTCCAATCCCTTTGTTGTCAAGGGACTTGAGGAGATTTTCATCCAGATGATGTCCATCGGCCGTAAATACCAGTATCATCTGATTCAGCAGAGAGATCGTTATATAGAGAACTATTTTACGGAGGTTCCGGAACTGGTCATGTTTCCGGATACCAGAGTAGTTTATTCCGGGGTTCCGGGTTCCTACTCTGAGAAGGCCTGCATTCAGTTTTTCGGCAGGGAGACGGACCATTACGGTGTAAAGAACTTTAAGGATGTGGCTCTGGCTCTTAATGACGGGGACGCTGATTACGGAGTTCTGCCTATTGAGAATTCTTCAGCAGGGGATGTGACAGGCGTCTACGATATCCTTCTGGAAAATGATGTCTGTATCGTCGGAGAAGAGTTTGTCAAGGTGGAGCACTGTCTTCTGGCGCCAAGGGGGAGCCGGCTGGAGGATATCAAGGTGGTCTTTTCCCATCCTCAGGGCATGATGCAGTGTGCTCCCTTCCTCGAGAAACTGGGGGCTGAGCAGATCAACGTGGCCAATACGGCTATCGCTGCCGAGAAGGTGGCATCGGACCAGATTCTTACCCATGCGGCTGTGGCCAGCAGGGAAGCCGCGTCTCTTTACGATCTGGATATTCTGGCTTCGGATATCAACTTTGATCAGAAAAACGTAACCAGATTTGTGATTCTATCTAAGAAACGCCAGTATACGGAAAATGCAGGGAAAATCAGTATATGCTTTTCTCTTCTCCATGAGAGCGGCACCCTTTACAATATCCTTTCCCATTTTATCTATAATGGTCTGAATCTGACCCACATTGAATCGGTGCCTTTACCGGACCGGCAGTGGGAATATCGTTTTTACGTAGACATCTCGGGCAATCTTCACGACCATGAGGTTCGAAATGCTCTTCAGGGTGTAAGGGAGGAAGTAGCCCAGTTTAAGATACTGGGGAATTATTAAATCGGAGAATCGATACATATGGATACCAATACAGCAAAAAAGAAATTGCGCAAGGCTTTTCGTGGCGGCACTTCCGGCAAGGGCTGGGTTCGAAAGCTGAAAATGGTTCTCAAGGCCATCATCAGCATCTGTCTGCTGGTCGGAACCATCTATTTCTGCATGAACTTTATGACCTACCAGAAAAATGCAGTGAACCAGGTTAATAAATATCGTATTGACCAGGCCTGTATGCTGGTGGATGGGGATGTGGCCGAACAGTATTTTAAAGCAAAACATACCCATCTAAAGACAGTAAGGATTTATTTTGGAAATGATTATGCCTCGATCAGCAAGGGAAAAGTAATCCTGTCCCTGACAGACCAGGAGTCCGGAAAGACCCTGTGCTCCATGGAAAGGAAAATAAAGAAGATTCCCAACTATGATTACGAGGAATTTCCGGTGGACCTGCAGCTGACCAAAGGCAGAGAATATGTGATTTCCCTGTCTACGGAAGGAGCCGGTGAAGGTCAGGGCCTTCTCCTCTTCGACTGGAGGACCCGGGAGTCCGGTTTCCAGGGACACATGCTTTATAATCAGATGGAACTGGAGCGGTACATGGTGGCCAAACTCTATTATCCCGTCATTATCTACCGTCAGTGGGCAGGTCTTGTTCTGTGTGCCATCCTGATTCTTCTACTGATCTGGTTCCGCCTGCCGGTTCCGGATAAAGTGGCATCTGTCCTGGGATATATTCTCTTTTTCCTGTCTCCCCTCTTCACCTTCTGGATGGTGGAAAGGTTTACCGACAATCCTCTGACCGGAGTCAGGACACCGGAATTTGTCTTTAATATAATCCTGTATTATATGCTTTGCGGGGCCCTCTATGTCATCTTTAACTCCAAAAGATGGACGGCGGCCGGCCTGATGATTTTCTGGTACGTGGTGGGACTTGCCAACTATTTCGTCCTGTCCTTCCGCGGGATCCCCATCGTTCCTTCGGATCTGATGTCAGCCTCCACGGGCTTTTCCGTGGCGGCTAATTATAAATTTGCCATTCAGCCTGTTTTTATATGGAATGCATACTTCATGCTCCTCTTCCTTGCCTTACTTTGGAAATGTCCCAGCCGCAGGCAGAAGGGATGGATTCTGCGGACATCCATACTGTCCGCCATCGTTGTCCTCACCCTGGTCATGGCTCATTTTGTTGTGGAGCAGAAGACCTTGAAGTCCTTTGGCATTAAAAATAATGTCTGGGACCAGAAGAAGGGATATGCCAAAAATGGTCTCTTTTTCGGTTTTGTTTTGAATATGAACTCCCTGGTCCAGGATAAGCCGGATGATTATTCGGCCGAGGCCGCCAGGGATATCGCCCATCGTTATGAGGAGATTTATGCTAACCGAAAGAAGAGCAAGAAGAAAGGCCGCCTTGCGACCCCGAATGGGAAAGCGCCCAATGTGATCGCCATCATGAATGAGGCCTTTTCCGATTTGTCCGTAGTGGGTGATTTTAAAACCAACGAGGATTACATGCCCTTCGTCCGCAGCATGAAGAAAAATACCATCAAAGGATCTCTTTATATGTCCATCTTCGGGTCGGGGACCTGCAATTCGGAATTTGAGTTCCTTACCGGGGATACCATGGCCTTTTTGCAGAGCGGCATTATCGCCTATACCCAGGTAGTCAGCGATGACCTGCCCAATATGAATGCCCTTTTAAAGGAGCAGGGCTACGGTGGAAACCTCGCCCTTCATCCCTACCTGGCTACCGGATGGAACCGGCCGGAAGTCTATGACTTCATGCAGTTCTCCCGCTATTATGCCCAGGATGCCTTTGTCAATCCCCTCATGTACCGAAAATACATTTCCGACCAGTCGGATTTTGAAAAGATTGAGGAACTCTATGAAAACAGGGAGGAGAAAGATAAGCCTTTCTTCCTCTTCAATGTAACCATGCAGAATCACGGAGGATTCGACAAGGTTTACGATAATTTCACCAACCAGATCCAGATTACCGACAGCCATGAGAGCGAGCAGGCCGAGCAGTATCTGTCCCTGATTAAAAAGAGCGATGAGGCCTTCCGGGGCCTTGTGGAATACTTTGAAAAAGTGGATGAACCGACCATTATTGTCATGTTCGGAGACCATCAGCCTTCCGTGGAAAGTATTTTCTATGACGGCCTGATCGGAAACAGGAAAATGGAAGGGGAAAATATATTCCTCAAATACCAGACGCCCTTTATCATCTGGGCTAATTACGATATTAAAGAAACCACCATCGACAAAATGAGTGCCAATTACCTGAGTGCCTATGTGATGAAAGAAGCCGGACTGACCATCAGCCCCTATCAGCTGTTCCTTCTGGATCTGAGGAAGGACCTTCCGGTCCTGTCTGCCATGGGCTGTATCGACAAGGATGGCCGCTATTACGAGAGTCCGGAGGAATCCCCCTACAAGGATCTGGTCAAGGAGTACCAGATTCTTCAGTACAATAATCTTGTGGACACCAAAAACACTGTGAACTCATTCTTCTATCTGGATTAGTACAAGATAAGATGACAGTTGGGAACAAGGCAGTTAAAGCAATCCCCGCTTTCTTCTGAGACGGGTAATCAGCTAATAGAGAAAACAGGAAAATGATTTGATTAGGAGTCAGAATGGGACTAGGAAGACTTTATGACCGGCCGGACAATTTCATCAACCGCGAGCTGTCCTGGATGCAGTTCAACTGGAGAGTCCTGGCTCAGGCACAGAGCCCAAGACATCCCCTGCTGGACCGCATGCGTTTTCTGGGAATCACGGCTTCCAATCTGGATGAGTTCTTTATGGTCAGGGTGGCCGCTTTAAGAGATCAGGTGAATGTAGGTTTTCCGGGCATGGACCTTTCAGGCCTGACAGCCGGGGACCAGCTGGACAAACTGGATGCCTGCATAAGGGATTTCCGCCGCTGTCAGTATGAAGTCTGGAAGGACAGCCTTATGCCTGCCCTCAAAGAAGAGGGGATTGAAGCCATATCTTTCAATGATATGGCTGACAATAGCCCGGCTGCTCTGTCTATGCAGGACCTGACCTACCTGGAAAAATATTTTGAAGAAAATGTTTTTCCTGTGCTGACTCCCATGGCCATCGATTCCTCCAGGCCTTTTCCTTTGATCCACAGTGGCCGCATGTACATCGGGGCCCAGATCAAAGTCCGGGGAAAAAAGAAAAAGAAAAAATATGATGTAGCTATTGTTCCGGTGCCGGACCTTCTTCCCAGGATCATCAGGATGCCGGCAGACAAAGACTCATCTATGACCAGGATTCTTTTTCTGGAGACCCTGATTGAAGCCAATCTGGATAAGCTTTTCCTCAACCATGAGATTCTGTCCTCCGCTCCTTTCCGGATCATGCGAAATGCTGATCTGGCCATCGCTGAGGAAGAAGCGCCGGACCTTCTTTTAGAAATAGAAAAACAGTTAAAGAAAAGAGACCGGGGCCAGGTAATCATGCTGGAACACGATGAGAGAATGAACCCTGGTCTGGTCAAATATCTGAAGAAAAAACTCCGGATCAAAAACCGGCAGATCTTTGAGGCATCCGGCCCCCTTGACCTGAGCCTGGCGGCCGGTATTGCATCCTTGAAGGGCTTTCGTCACCTCAGAAGAAGACCTTACCAGCCTGTGGTGCCCCCGGGTCTGGAAGCAGGCCAGGATCTCTTTGCAAAGATCCGTAAAAAAGACTACCTGATCCACCATCCCTACGAATCCTTTGACCCGGTGGAAGACCTGATCCGGCAGGCGGCGGAAGACCCCAAAGTCCTTGCCATCAAGCAGACCCTCTATCGGGTTTCCGGCAATTCGCCCATTATTTCCTGGCTGGAGACTGCTGCCAAAAATGGCAAGCAGGTCCTGGTTCTTGTGGAACTGAAAGCCAGATTTGATGAGGAAAATAACATCGCCTGGGCCAGACGGCTGGAGCAGGCCGGAGTTCATGTGATCTACGGTCTCGTCGGCCTTAAGATTCATTGTAAGATGACTTTGATCCTTCGTCTGGAATCCGAGGGCATCCGGCCCTATGTCCACCTGGCTACCGGAAATTATAATGACAAAACAGCAAGACAGTACACTGACCTGGGATATTTCTCCTGTGACAGAGATCTGGGAGAGGATGCCACGGCTTTGTTTAATATGTTGAGTGGCTATTCCCGGCCGGCTCGCTGGAACCGGCTCACCGTGGCACCCTACCACATGAAGAAACGTCTGCTGAAACTAATCCAAAACGAAACCAGGAATGCAAGAGAAGGGAAGCCGGCTTCCATCATAGCCAAGTGTAATGCTCTCTGTGACCGGGATATCATTCTGGCCCTCTATGAGGCATCCAATGCCGGCGTCTCCATCGACCTGATTATCCGGGGAATCTGCTGCCTCATACCCGGAAAGCCGGGATTATCCGATAATATCCGGGTCCGGTCCCTTGTCGGGGTCTGGCTTGAACATGCCCGGATCTATGTATTTGAAAATGGCGGACAAAAAAAGTATTTTCTTGCCAGTGCCGACCTCATGCCCAGAAACCTGGACCGTAGAGTCGAGATTCTTTTTCCTGTGGAAAAGAAGAACCTGCAGGAGAGACTCAGCCACATACTTGACCTGGAACTCTCCGACGTGGCCAACAGCTGGTTTCTTAAGCCTGATGGAAGTTATCATCCGGTCAGCCAATTGCCGCCGGCCAATGTCCGGGACATAGAAAAGGATGCCCATCGCATCTTTATGGAAGAAGCCCTGGCAGCGGCCTATCCGGATACAGCCACACGCCTGCCCTTGTATATCAGATGGGAGATGACTCCTTCCTCTTAAGGGGGGGAGATAGTTAACTTCTATCAGTGGGAGTCCAATCTCCCATCTGATATACGCTCCGCGAGG
>CADBME010000439.1 GCA_902795715.1 uncultured Lachnospiraceae bacterium
CTCCAATTGTCTCTGGTGGTGGATGTCATGGTCACCGCATCAAGAGCATCCAGCTGACGGAAGAAATCCATGGCAGAGGAAGCAGCCAGATAGATTGACGTAAAAGGCTGCTGGATAACCACAATATCCTCATCCAGATTCTCCGGGGTTTCTGCTCCCTCGGGCACCATAAGAAAGCGATCCGGCTGATCCTGGTCGGCCGCTGCTGCAATGGTAATCAGGGCATAATCACCCTCCAGGTAATCCACACTGAACTGGGTAGCATAGGTTAACTCCATCTTTCCCTTAGAAGCGGGAAGGCCTGCGGGCCGGCTTCCGCCGGTCTTGCTTCCACAAGCGGCAAGGCAGACGGCCATAAGAACAAGCAGAATCACAGCAGGGAGAAAACGACCCGGTCCACAGGCAGGGCCATTTTTATCTGCAACGATTCCTTTCCACGAAAAACTATTTCTTCTGATTTTATCTTTTCCATTCATAATGAATCCCTACCCCTTAATCAAACTCTTCTTATCCCTGTCTCTTCCGGTCTTATTTCTTCTGGATGGATGAAGAGTCGAGTTTCAATATATAATCGATTTCATAAGGCTTGCTCATGGCTGTTGTGTCGGCAACCACGGCAAAAGGCATGTCAAAGAAGGCTACCGGAATCTCAAACATGGAGTTCCCCTCTGTATTGATTGGATCATACCGGTCCCCCTTGACCAGCATGTAGTCATAATTCTCACTGCTCCAGGTCAAGACAAGGCTACAAGAATCTTTTCCGACTTTTAAGGTGGCCGGAGACTCAAGGTCTGCCCTTCCGGAACCTCCACCCAGCGTTACTTCCACGCTGTATTCTCCGGGAGCAAGCTTCAGGCTGTCCGGAGTAACGATCACACCGTCCGCGAAGGCGTCGAGAGGAAGGGAATCCGCCCGGAAGCAAAGAAGGCGATTATACCATTTTTCTTTTCTTTTACTGAAGGAAGCGCAGGGAACCGCATCGTTGAGGGCAGGAACCGGAATGGTAAAGGTATGCTTTCCATCCGCATTTTTTTCGAAAGCTATGTGGTCACTCTTATCTGCCTTGGCAGCTTCAAGAGCAGTTCCGGGATAGACATAGAGATAGCCGGTTCCGCTCATAACCATCTCGGCCGTCATCTCCCCGTCTTTCACACGGAGGGTACAGTCTGTCACGGGAAACATGGTCGAGCTGGTCGAAACCATGATGGGGTATTCTCCGTCCTTGAGGCTCTTACCCTCTATAGGCTCCATACCGTCAAGGACCACCTCATCGACATCGATCATTTCCGATTTATCTGCCACAAGAGCACTGTAATCCTTTTCCGTCGTCGCTTCCGATGAAGCGCCGCTCCCTGTCGCGCCGCAGCCGGCCATAAGGCAGATTGCGAGAACCATGACAAGACTCCCTGCCAGTCTCTCTTTCCATTTACCCAATACACTTTTCATTTGCATGATCATTCCTTTCTCCCGAGACCATTGAAAAGGGCAGCTCTGCAACCGAACTACCCTTTAAAAAACAATTAAGTAAGCAGCTATATCATATCGAATTCTGAAAAAAAAAGCAATAACTTATAGAACAAAAGAGGGCAGCCCTTCCAAGGAACCGCCCTCTTAAATTAACAACAGAACTCGAAATTCAATGCTCTATTATTTCCCTAACTTCTCCATAGCTGCTGCTACGTGATCAACATAGATCTTCTGGATCGGCTCAACCTGGCCAAGTCCCTCAAGAACTGTCTCAACTTCAAAGCCTGCAGCCTTGAATGTAGATGCCCAGGATTCGGGATCTTCCAAATCTGACATATCGTTGTTTGCATGGTCACCTGCAACTACCATCATGTCACGAAGAACGACTTTCTTATACTTGCCGGCATCCTGAACCTCTTTCAGAACTGTGTTGAGATCAGGCTGTGCGCCATCATGAACAACGCCTACAAAATAGTTGTCGTCACCGTTTGCGCGGATAACATCCTGCATCTCTGTATAAACGGAGTTTGCCTTGTGATCTGTTCCATGGCCCATGAATACGATTGCAGTCTCGCCATCATCATAATCCTTGGTCAGCTCAACCAGTTCTTTAGCTACTGCTGTCTTGTCATCGTCGCTGGTAAGGAGGGGCTCGCTGACTGCGATGCTCTCAAAGTCTGCATTATACTTGGCAAGTGTTGCGTTGAGCTCGTCGTACTCATTTCCGTTCATCAGGTGAGTCGGAGCAACTAAAAGCTGTTTTACTCCGTTGTCACGGGCACGCTTCAGAGCCTGGTCTACGTTGTCGATGGTTGTAAGAGCGGTCAGCTCCTCATCGGTTTTGCCAAGCTGAGTCTTCTGCTCATCTGTCAGTTCTCCGGGATACTGTGCGATATGATCGATAACGATCTGTGCTGTGAATGCACGACGTACAGACCAATCAGGGTTAGCTGCTGCGATAGCCTTCTCGATGCCGCCGATGGTAGCAACACGGCTGTCATTAAAGCTGGTACCAAAACTTACGACAAGAATCTCTTTCTCACCGATCTCATCCTGATTCAGAGGATCATCTGCTGTGAAATCACCGGTAGCCAGAGGATCTTCTGCTTCTTCCTCTTCGCCTACGGCCGGAGCTTCTTCGCCATCAACTGCTGCTTCTGTTGATCCTTCCGGAGCTGCTGTTGTTGCAGTCTGGTCTGTGCTTCCGCAACCAACAAGAAGAGACATAACCATTACTGCTGCCAGTAAGAATGTTAACAGTTTCTTCATCTTACATTACCTCCTCGTGGTAAAAAAGTGTTTGTATCCCCCGCAAAGACATAGAATATTATAAATAAAATCTAAATTCCTAAAATCTTAAATCACGGAAAAATACAAGTCGTTAAAATCACAAGGATTATAACATCTTGTTTTATCCAATTCAATACCTTTTATCATTTTTCAAAAAAATGCACTACTATTTTGGAAAGATGACAAAAAGGGTTAACTAACTCTCTTTGCTCAAGCCATTTTTTCATCAATTTGTACTATATTTTCCCATCTTCTCAGAAGTTTCGCAAAACAATCCAGTTGTTACTATAAAAATAAATATTAGTAATATATTTTTTTGCATTATCAAGGACTTTTTTCCTCTATTTCCTCCTCAAAAAAATTTATAGAGAGACTGCAATTAATTGCCTTTATTTGTCCTGTTTTTTACGTTATAAAGGATAAAATATAAATATACTCTTCAGTGCCGGACATCTGCTTCAGACAGATTGCAGATTTCACAGATAATTGTATTATTTGGCAGCAACCTCTGCTTTTCTGTTTTCGCAAATCTGATGTCCGGTTAAAAGGGAACCAGGTGCAAGTCCTGGACGGTCCGGTCACTGTAATCAGTTAAACATCTGCAAAAGCCATTGTACAAAAAAAGGGGGGAACTGTCCCCGGGTATGAGAAGGCGCAGATGATCCAAATCTATTCAAAGATTTGTGCTGTAAGTCAGGAAACCTGCTGAAGGGTGTGAATGTGCTTCCGAAGAAGGCCAACATCACTGACTGACATGAAAGCTATGTAATCCATGTTTTGTTGCATATGCTGTTTCTATGAACCTGCTTCGCATGAAGCAGGTTTTTGTTTTGCCGATTTCTTTATCAATCAGAAAAGAACAGCTGCTTTTCTGTTTATCCATACATTCAGTTTTTATGAGAGGAGATTGAAAGTAGATATGAAAAAACTAAAATTCCTGAGTATATTTATGGTTTTTATCATGATCATGATTACCATCCTCCCCTGCCGGGCTCTGGCTGAAGGAGAGGAGGCTGATTCCTCACCGTCTGTCCAGACAGAGGAGACTGAACCTGCTGAAAAACCAAAGAAGGAAGAAAAGGCTCCGGAAGAAAACAAAGAGGAAAAAAACAAAGATAATAACAAAGATAATAATAAGGATAATAATAAGGAAGAAAAGACGGAGAAAAAAGAAACGGTTCATGTAAACAACGTTTCCATCAGCAAATCTTCCCTCTCCCTCAAGGAAGGCAGCTCCGAGAAACTGTCTGTGGAGCTGTCCCCGGGAAATGCGGAAAATACCGGCGTTTCATGGAAGTCTTCCGATGAAAGTGTCGCCACAGTGGACAGCCATGGAAATGTCACGGGCAAATCAGCCGGTACGGCCAAAATTACGGTAACCTCCAATGACGGAGGGCTGACAGCGGAATGTACGGTAAATGTTTCTTCCGGATCTTCCCAGTCAGAAAACGGAAGCGACAAGAATTCTTCCGGTGATGCAAGCAATCAATCAGATAATCCCACTGTCAGCGGAAATGAAAGCAAAGATCAGTCTGCAGCAAATGAAAAAAGCGGAGCATCCGCATCTGCCGCATCCCAGTCTGCTGTTAAAAGCAGCAAAACGGTTGACGATGCTGAATATAAAACATCGCTGGCCGATGGGACATACACGGACTTTGACTTCACATGGGGCGGCGGCACCGGTAAGGCCAATCTTTCACTGAAAAAAATCATTGTGGAAAAGGGAATTGCCAGAGGGGAATTTACAGCCAGCTCCGCCAATATGACCCATGTCTACTATGCAGGCCACACGGGTTCTGACACCGATGATGCTACATATTACGACCCGGATTCCGATGTCTGCGGTCCCAATGTAATCCCAATTAAAGAATCCAAAGTCATCTTTCCGGTTAAGCTAAACAGTAAGACAGAGATCGCATGCCGGACAACCGCTATGACCGTTCCTCACTGGGTCCAGTATGATTACACCATCAAAATCAGTGAACCGGAAAACTTTAAAATCAAGCTGGAGGCCGAAAACGAAGACGAGGAGAAAGTTTCCGCGACCTATACCGTAAAAAACGCCTCAGGCGAGACTGTCCAGGCGGAAGCCGGATCCTATACTTTGGAAAAAGGAAAGGCTTACACCCTTACCGCCCAGGCAGAAGGCTATGAAGACTGGACCGGAACCGTCACGCCTTCCCAGGACGGGGAAACCATAACACTGCTGATGACGGCCAAAGTCTTTACCGTAAAGGTCAAAGTCACCGATCAGGACAGCAGTCAGGAGATTGAAAATTGCTCTGTTGCAATCACCGATGAAAAGACCGGAAAGACAATCAGCCAGGCCGGCGAAGGCTATCCTCTCAGCGCCATCCACCAATACACGGTCGCTGTGACCAGCAGTGATGACTATGAAGATGCCAGACTTGAACATGTTGCTGTCAAGGACAATCAGCCGATCGAAATCGCCCTGAAAGCCCTGACAGAGGAAAACACCAAAAAGTATCCCCTCACGGTCATTGCCAGAGACGAAGGCGGCAGTGTCATTGAAGGAGCGAAGGTGGAAGTGATTCGTGAAAGCTCAACGGAATCCATCTCCATCAAGCCTTCTGACGGAATATATGAGCTGATCGGAAATAAGAACTATACGGTGAGAGTATCTGCCCAGGGATATGAATCCATGGCACGTACCGTTTCCATCTCCGGGGAAAGCAGTGAAACATTTACTTTAAAGAAACTCCTCTATGATGTCCATGTCCGGGTCATCGACAGCGCCACAGAATACAACCTGTCCAAAGCTTCCGTTCAGGTCACGGACAGCAGGGGAAAAACATACCAGGCATACAATGGGACCTACTCGGTTCCCTACCATACCAGTCTGACGGTCACGGCAAGCTGCACCGGCTATGAAAGTTCCGACGGGCAGGCCCAGGTAAGCCGGACAATGACGGTGGAAAGTGGGACAACCATAACCCTCTCTTTCACAAAAAAGACCTATATGGTAAAGGTATCCGCTGTGGATGCCTCCAGCGGAAAGTCTATCTCCGGAGCAGGTTTTACTGTGACCAACAGTGAGACCGGCAAGACGATCTCAGCTACAGACAGCGGTTACCCCATGACCTACTCCACCATTTATACCATTGAAGCAACCGCAAGCGGTTATGCAGCTTCTGCCATGACCCACCGGGCTACAGCGGATGATTCTCTGACCATAAAACTGACCCCGACCAGTACGGAGACAAGTTCTTCCGATGCTTCCTCCTCCTCGTCGGGCAAGAAAACCGAACGGGTAGTCAATGACGGAACCTACAATATCAAATTCAAGGATGCCGAAAACAGCATGTTCAATGTTGTCGGTGTCGTTTTGCACGTCAAGAACGGAAAATATACTGCAGACATTTCTCTTTCCGGGAAAGGGTATGATTACGTCTATCCGAGTACGGCGGCTGCCGCCATCAAAGCCGGAAAAAGTAAATGGTCAAAATACTGGAAAAACAGTAAGGGACTCTACACCTACACTATCGAGGTTCCCTACCTGGACAAGCCTTTCATCCTGGCCTCCAGAAGCATCAAATACGCCAATGATCCCAAGATGAAAGACCAGGCCTGGAGAGATGGTCTTGAGGCAGGCGGCTCCCACGGGTCCCATGAAATTATTTTGTACTCCAAGTACACAAACGGCAAGGACCTGCCTACCCATGAGGGGACAAGGGCACCCTCTTCTATCCCGGCAGCTACAGACAGCAACTCACCCAAACGAAAAACCACCGGGACCGGCAAGAACAAAAAGGGCACATCTTCTGCCACCGGGTCTGCAGGCAGCAAATCGACAAGTGCGGTCAACAACACGACCGGCCTGAAAGACGGAACCTATAAACCGGACAGCTTCAGCTTCTCAGGGGGAACCGGAAAAGTCCAGATTACCTGTAACCAGGTCATCGTCCGGGGCGGAAAAACCTATGCGAGAATCACATTCAGCAGTACCTACTTCCAGTATGTCAAGGCAGGAGGACAGAAGATTACCAATTATACCAGGACCTCCTCCTCCACCTCCTTTGTCATACCGGTCGAATTGAATAAGAATAATACCATCGTCGGAATGACCACCAAGATGTCTCAGCCTCACGAAATCGCCTACACCATCTTTGTGGGACTGAATGCCGCAAAGACTGCCGGCGGAGCAGCCGGGACAGCGGCAGCCGGAGCTGCAGCAGCCGGGGCAGCAGGTGTCACCAGTGGAAAAGTGGATGACCAGTACGATCATCTGGATGCCCAGGCTCCGGAAATCATCGGTCTGACCTACCAGGGAGAACTTCCGGTGACCTATACTGACAAAATCAAAATCTTCCAGTATCAGGATGGTTTTAGCCTGATTGAGCTGGATGTGAGAAAAGGAACCGCTCTCGATTCTGCCATTACCGGAATCGAAGTAAGCACTGCTGATGAGTCTCAGCAATCCGCCGGAAATGGTGCCGAATCAGGGGAACCCGATGTCCAATCCACGGAAAGGACGGAAGGATCAGAGAATCAGGAGGATGCATCGGCCGCCGGTGTCAGCAAGCAGGCTTCACAGGCCGGAGGGGCTGTCGGCGGTGAAGAAGAAGCTTCTGCAGGCAGTGAAAAGACCGCATCGGAACTGAAAGCGGCCCTTTATGATAATGCCGTATACAAATACCTGATCGTCCCGGAGAACGGCACGGTACCCGCCGGCATCGAAAAGCAGCTCTTTGTCGTTCAGCTTCCTGCCGACAAAACCGTTGTCACCTCCCCCGATGCATTGGAAATCTATGACGCTTTAGGTATCGGCAATCAAATCATGGGAATCGGCATAGCGGAGGAAGAAATCACCGTGGACGCTTTCCTCAAGGCCATGAAGGAGAAAAACGGAGAAAGTCCATCCATCCTGTCCATCGGTTCCTATGATAAACCCGATTACAAAAAACTGCTTTTGAACAAGGCAGATGTCCTCATAGAAGATCCCCGGATTCTTCCGAAACTTGGAAGTCTGGAAGGATTTCCGCAGACCACAAAGGAAGAATTCGCCAAACTATCCGACCAGGAAAAAGCCGAATTCCAAAAGCAGGCCCGTGACCAGGCCATGAAGCTCAAAAAAATCGGAATGCGGGGCGTACAGCTTGGTATAGGTGTTTTAGTCGACCGTCGCCCGGATGAGGAAAATGATCTGGCTAAAGCCGAATGGCTCAAGATCTACGGTGTCCTTTATAACAAGGCAAGTGAAGTCGAGGCCATGTATAAGAATGTCGTAGACAAAGCTTCCGATGAGGAGAAAAAAGCAGCGGCAGAAGCAGCAGGCCACAGCACAGCAGAGCCCCAGGCTGCACCGGGATCCGGAAGCCAAACCGGGAGCCAGGATGGAAACCCGTCCGGAAACCAGGATGGAAATCAAAGCGGAACCGGAAGCCAGGAAAGCGCACAGCAATAACATGAGAGCCTTACAGCTTCCCGAAAGAAGCCGGCAGAAGGAGGGAATGCAGGATGAAAAAATACAGAAAGCAAAGCAGGATCAGTGTGCTCATGATCCTGATCATGGTATCGGTCATGGTCTTTTCCGCTTGCGGCAGCTCAGGCAATGCAGGTGGCGACAAGGGTCAGGAAAGCAATACAGGAAAAGGAGGGGCTGCTGTTGTAAAAGATGAGGGCAACCAGGCAGATCCCGACCAGACAGCTCCCGAGCTTCCGGGTCTTAAGTATGTCTCCTCCATGGACCTGCAATATGCGGACGGCTTTCAGGTTTACTACTACGAAGGCGGCTACAAGCTGATCGATATTCCCATCAGCGGCCGTTATCTGGTCGTACCGGATGGGGCCCAGCTGCCATCCAATCTGGAAAGCGATATCATGACCATTTACCAGCCTCTCGACCAGATCTATCTGGCTGCGACCAGCACCATGTCATTTTTTGTAAAACTTGACGCCATAGATGCGGTAACCATGAGTTCTCTGGATGAAAACGGCTGGACCCTCCAGGAGCCCATCGATGCCCTCAAATCAGGCAAGATGACATTCGCAGGGAAATACAGTGAACCCGAGTATGAAATGATGGTCCAGAAAGACTGCGACCTGGCTCTGGAATCCACCATGATTCTCCACACTCCCGAGGTACAGGAAATGATTGAAGATCTGGGCATCACTGTTCTGATCGATCGGTCAAGCTACGAAACCGAAGTTCTGGGAAGGATTGAATGGATCAAATTATACGGAGCCCTCCTCAACAAAGAGGATGCTGCCGACGAAGCCTTTGCCTCGCAGAAAAAGATCGTCGACAGTATGGAAACCTTTAAAAACACCGGAAAGACGGTTGCTTTCTTCTCCGTTAACTCTGATCGGTCTGTCGTGGTCAGAAAATCGGACGACATCATTCCCAACATGATTGAAATTGCCGGCGGTAAATATGTTTTTGAAGACCTCAAAGACCCCGGAACCGCCAGCGCCTCCATGAATCTGACCATGGAGGAATTCTACAAATCCGGCGTTGATGCCGATTACATCATTTATAACGGTACCATCGAAGGCCCTCTGACTTC
>CADBME010000440.1 GCA_902795715.1 uncultured Lachnospiraceae bacterium
CAGGAAAAAAGGATGCTGAAAAATATGAGCTGGATTATCCCGATATAAAAGAATACTTTGAAGAGAGAGCGGAGATCATATCAGTTACGCCTGTTAAGGATTCTAAAAACACGTTGTCGGAGAAGGCTGTTGTAGCAGAATTGAACGAGAGGGGTTTTGATGAGTATCCGATAACTGCAGATTACACGATAGATGGCAGATTTGATGATCCTGTCGATGCTTCAGAAGATTCATCTGTGAAGCATCCGATGTATTTGACGTATTATGTGGATTCCAGAAATCAATTATGGGTTATCACAGTAGTTGACGGAAGAGTATCTGCTGCACCATCTTTGTATAATCTGGAACATGAGGACAAAGTTCCAATTGAATTATCTGAATCTGAAGAAATAGCAAGCTATGACCTCTCAACAAACAGCATCTATATCACTATTCCAAAAACAACGGTTATGGATGTGCGTGTTGTGGACAGAATAGATGCATCAACACTTGAATCATTTGATCTGGAGGGGTGAGTATATGACTTTACAGAAAATCAAGATAAGTCCCATTATAGGATTGATGATATCGATCTTTATCATAAATATCTTTG
Organism: uncultured Lachnospiraceae bacterium; assembly: GCA_902795715.1. The sequence continues at coordinate 593 of CADBME010000440.1, forward strand.
CACCAACGGTCAGTTTTGCAGATGAGGTTAAGAAATCCAGAAAAGATATAAATTTTGCAGCTAATCACAGAAAGAGCGGAGTAATTGTCTCTATGGGCGATTCTTATTCAGCAGGTGAAGGAATCGAACCGTTTTACGGCAGCCGTTTTTCTGAAGGATGGGAATTACAGGATTGGCTTGCTCACAGGTCACAGGATTCATGGGGAAGTCAATTAACTCTTCCGACAGCTGGAACTATGGGTTATTCAAAGTATCCCGAAAGCAGTAATCCTCACTGGTACTTTGTTGCAGTATCAGGGGCTGTAACCTGGGATATAAACCACGGACAGAATAAGACTTACTTGAAGCCGGACTTGACTGAACAAACGGTGACTTTGGACCCTCAAATAGATATATTTAATAAGGTTAAAAGCCGGCAAGTAGTACCTGATTATATAACCTTGACGCTAGGCGGAAATGATCTGGGTTTTGTGCAAATACTTACTACCGCTGCGATAAACGTAATGTTTCATAATCCTTGTGTTTTAACGGCTCAACTTGAGGTGGCTAAATATAAACTTCAATATAGCTATGAAAATGAAAATCATGATAAAGAATTAAGCATAAAAGATAAGATAAAAAATACACTCATAGATATAGATAAAGCTGCAAGGATCGGAGATGATCAGCCCTGTATTTTAGTTGCCGGATATCCTCATTTGCTGAATTCGGATTTTATGCATACAAAATTGGCTCCTGGAGATATTATAAATGCCTTTACAGTTTTTACCCCTAATGATGCCAAGCAGATCAATGATGCTATCGATCTATATTGCACGGAATTGCAGGTAATAGTTGAGGAATGCCAAGATGAAGGACTAAATATAGAGTATGTTGAGGTAAGGGATGAGTTTGAAGGTCATGAAGTAAATACTCCTGAACCATGGATCAACGGATTTGCGCCTCTTCCCAGAGAACAGGATCTGGATCTTAGGGTGTTCCCAACGAGTAAATATGATCCTATGGCAATAACTGGCCTTAATTTAAGTTCAGGTGCCTCGCTTCATCCGAATATTTATGGTGCTACGGATGGCTACAGAGTGTGCTTTCAGAATAAGATCGACGAACTTGAAGATAAGTACTATGAAGGCTTGACTGAAACACCTCCGATGGATCCCGTACCCACCGTTTCCCATGTAGGTTCCGAGATTACGATGGGTAATTATGCCGGAGAAGATGTTGAATGGATCGTGTTAGATGAGACTGATAATGATGTGCTCTTATTATCAAAGTATGCTCTGGATGCAAAGAATTATAATGATAAGAATGAAGATGTAACTTGGGAAAAAAGCTCATTAAGAGATTGGCTAAACAAAGATTTTTACAATAACACTTTCTCTTCAACAGAGAAGGAGCTTATACACAAATCCTTTGTGTATAATCCGGAAAATGCCAAATCTGAAAATGAAGAAGATAAGTATGATTATATGTTTTTATTGAGTACCGATGAAGCAAATAGATACTTTTCTTCTGATGATGATCGAAAAGCTCACCCAACCGATTATGCATTTAATAATGGTATTGAAATAAATAATGGTGGAGATGACTGCTGTTATTGGTGGCTTAGATCACGCGGAACAAGCAGTAACAGTGCAGCGTGCGTTCTGTATGATGGCACTGTGTCAGAGAGTGGTTTAGCTGTAAACGGCGGTAATGACGGAACTATCGGCATCCGTCCTGCTATGTGGGTCAGCAAGAGCGATTTGACATTTGTCTCTGCAGAACCTGAAATAATGACTCGTGAGGGAAATCATGTAATCTTTGGTCATTATGAACAGGATGGCGATTTGACCAATGGCCCGGAGCCGATCGAGTGGGAGATATTATCTGAAGAAAATGGCATGATGCTGGTTATCAGCAAGTATGTTTTAGATAGTCAGCCATATAATATAGTTGATAAAGACATAACATGGGAAACCTGCAGTTTAAGGACGTGGCTTAATAATGATTTTCTCAACTCCGCTTTTTCTCCCGATGAGCAAAAATTGATTCAAACAACATCATTGTCCAACCCTGACAATCCATATTATGGCATTGAAGGCGGAAATGACACTGATGATAAGGTTTTTTGTTTAAGTGTAGATGAA
>CADBME010000441.1 GCA_902795715.1 uncultured Lachnospiraceae bacterium
ACAGGGGTTTGAGATTCCACACATACGAATCGAGGACCGGGATAAGGTCAATGAGGAGCTGCAGCTGATCATAGAGAATACCGGCGTGAATCAGGGAGAGCCCGGAGAAGGCTATCCGGCTTCCGGCACCAGAAATGTGGTTGCCTGCCCCGGTCAGGATCTCTGTCCCTTTGCCTGCTATGACACCAAGGAACTGGCAGCCAAGATCGATAAGATGATCTTCCCCAATAACCATCATGTCAAGATTGCCTGCACGGGCTGCTCGAATGACTGCGCCCATGTCAGACTGAATGACTTCGGGATTATCGGGCAGACGGAACCCCAGTATGATCCGGATCGGTGTATTGGCTGTGAGCAGTGTGTGAAATACTGCTCCAAGCGAAGCGTCGGAGCCCTTTCTGTGGTGAACGGAAAGATCGTCCGCGATACGAACAAATGTATCGGCTGCGGCGTCTGTGTCAATTATTGCCCAACCAGAGCCTGGACCCGGAGCGAGGAGAAATATTTCCGTCTGGAGCTCCTGGGAAGGACCGGTAAGAAGAATCCCCGTTTGGGCGAGGACTTTCTCAAGTGGGCCGACGAGGAGAGCATCTGTAAGATCATTAAGAACACCTACGATTATCTGGATGAATATCTGGATATGGCAGCGGTCGAAGCCAAGGAGCATATCGGGTATATCGTAGACCGGACTGGCGTGGAAGAATTCCTGAAATACGCAATGAAGGATGTGGAACTTCCCGAAAAATGCGAGATGGCCGGCAGGATTTACTGGAGCGGCAAGCGCTATGACCAGACCAATGAGCTTAGAAAATCCATGTTCCGCTTCTCCGACAGAGAAGAGTAAGTTATTTATCGTTGCTGACCGTATTTGCAGTCCTCGCAGTAGGTCAGACGGCTGGAGAATTCTATTTCACAGGAGTTGGATGACCAGCGGCACAGATCCTGAAGGATGGGAACAGCTTCCCTGCCTTTTGCCGAAAGACTGTACTCAACTCTTGGAGGCAGTTCGTCAAAGACTGCCCTGTGTATGATCTGGTGTCGGGAAAGCTTTTTTAACACCGTAGAGAGGGCAGTGTCGGAGATTTCCGGCAGCAGATCTTTGAACTGCGCATATCGCAGGGCATCGTTGTGAGCCAGAAGACAAATGATCCGGATATCCCATTTTCCCTTGAAAAGAGACATAGCATACTCAAAGGGACACAGGTTTTCATCGGGTATTTTCTTCTGGTACATGGCATAACCTCCTCTGTGTTGCTAAACAATTCTTTAGCAACTCAATAATTCGCAAGTCAGTATTATTATATCAGGCAGGTGGTATAATATTAGGTATATAACGGCTTATTTTATGTATAATCCGATGTATTCCGACAACGAAAACAGGGCGAATGAGGAGGTAGTCTATGAAAGAAATCGATGAGATCATAAATCCGGTACCTTTCCGAAAAAAAGAGGATCTGAACCTCTACGGCGTGGCTTTTAATGTGCCGGTGACTCTGGACGGGAAGACAGTGATTGCGGACCGTCTTGTGAAGACAGCCTGTCCCCATAACTGCTACGATACCTGCGGCCTTCTGGTCTATGTGAAGGATGAGAAGGTCATCAAGATTGAAGGAGATCCGGACCATCCGATCACAAAAGGGACGCTTTGCCTGAAAGCCATGGCAAATGTACAAAAGATCAACAGTCCTGATCGGGTGAAATACCCTATGCTTCGCGTCGGTGAACGTGGAGAGGGAAAATTCCGGAGGATTACCTGGGACGAAGCCATGGATTACATGGTGGATAAAATCCGGACCATCTGCGATACCTACGGGTCGGAGGCGATGATGGAGTATGGATATTCCGGCAACAGGGAATACATGGCCAAGGCAGTCAGCGCAAGACTCTGGAACCTGCTTGGCGCAACAAAACTGGTTGGAAGCTTCTGTGTTCTGTCAGGGATATCCGGGTCCCAGTGCAGCGTGGGCAGTCAAAATACCATGGTGCCGGATATCTGGGCGGATCATGCGGAAGTCATCATGATGGTGGGCCTCAACCCGACGGCAACCCATCCTCATGTCTTCCCGTATCTCTACCGGGCGATGGACCGGGGAGCCAGGCTGATTGTTGTGGATCCCTGTGTGACCGGTGTAGCCTCTAAGGCGGATATCCATTTGAGACCCAGACCGGGAACCGACGGAGCCATGGCTCTGGGAATGATTCACTGGATTCTAAAAAACAATCTTCAGGATAATGATTATATCAGAAA
>CADBME010000442.1 GCA_902795715.1 uncultured Lachnospiraceae bacterium
GATGGGAGCGCTTAGCGCGTAATCGTGCGTAGGACTTATATAACTGCACTTCCTTGCAGACGTCAAGCTAGCTTGTAAGGATGCATCTTTATTTTACTTTCGATACTCCGCCAGCAGGTCAACATTTTTCTTTTCATACTTATTCAGGGGAACATCGTTCTGGTCTTTATAAATGGGATCATACCAATCGTACTCCTGAAAATGTCTTTTGATATCCGGATTTTTGAAATCATATCCTCTTCTGGCATATATTTCGTTGATAGCCAGTCTGCGATCTTCATTGGAACGGGCATTCACTTCCGACTCCGACAGATATCTTTCATCACTATCAGGGAACACAAAATCCCCATAGGGATCCTCATCGGAATCATCCGAATCATCCGAATCTGAATCTGAATCCTTACTGTCACCACCGTCAGAATCATTTTCGTCGCCTTCACCCAGGTCACTCATATCGATTTCGTCATAATCTTTTGTAGGCTCTTCTTCCTTATCTTTATCCGAATGATCTGCAGTTTCCTCCTCTTTTTTCTTTTTTCCCTTTTTGGTCCTCTCCTCGGATGCTTTCTGATCTTCTCCGGATCCGCCACCGGTCAGAGACCTGGTTACGACAAAAGCCGATATGGCGAGTGCCCCGACAACCAGAAGGGTTAGTGTGACCATAATTATGGTATTAAAAGCCTTTCTCTGGCTGGGATCATCTTCCAGGTTCTCCAGGCCATTTCCATCTCTGTAGGGATTCCTTCTGTTTTCAAAATCCGGAGGGCTTTGGGGTGGAGGAGGTGGGGGAAGGGGATGATCTCCCTGCAGATGAGCATAGTTTTTTCCCTGGTCGGGCCTTGATCCGTAGGGATTTTCATTTCTTCCGGAAGCAAAAGACTTGTCTGCCGACAGGGGTTTTCCGCAGCGGGAGCAAAAGCGTGCAGATTCCGAATTCTCATGGCCGCAATGATTACACAGATTCATTGTAAGCCTCCTTTATTCAGCGGGGACGTGAGTGGGACAATGGGGACGTTTCATATTGTCCCACATTGTTAAAAAGCATACAATGTGGGACAATATGAAACGTCCCCATTGTCCCACTATTCTTATTTCACATCGAACTTTGTAAGATGATAGGTACGAATCAGTCTGGTGAGAGAGTTAACGTAGCTTGATGATGTTGCATATCCGCCTTTTTTGATGATCTGGATCTGTTTTGCATAGCTGTTAGTTGCAGTGAGACCGGCGTAACGGTTTTTGGCGCAGTTCTTTGCATTGAGCAGGTATGCAGAGTGATCAAGGATCGATTGATATACTGTCTTATAGGCACGGAAGGTTGCTGTGATTTTTACTTTTCTTCCGCCGTATTCTTCTCCTGTTCTTTTCCGGATGCTTGATTTCCCATCCCAGGTGCTTCCTTTCCAGGTATTGCCGGAGATGATGGCTTTCATTCCGAACATGTTGTTTCCTCTCTGGGCCAGGTCAGATTTGCCCCATCCGCTTTCAAGGATGGCCTGGGCCAGGGTTACGGATGCAAGGATTCCTGTTTTCTTATAGCTTTCCCTTGCGATGGGTCCCAGAAGTTGTATGAACTGGGAGGTAGTAAGGTTCTTGAAACGGACAGCTGTCAGGCTTGTATAGGTGGCATTGAGACTGGAGCCTGTGTCTGCTGTTGTGCCTGCTGCTTTGTTTGAAGCAGGGGGTACTATTGCTGTTGTCTGTGTTGTGGCTGCCGGGTTTGGATCTGTGATGTAAATGGCTGCTTTTTTCTTGTCGTAGCTATATCCCAGCCCCAATGTTTTTATGACAGCTTTTGCCGGAACCATTACGCAGTAGGTTCCATGGAGATTGGCATTGAAGGGATTGGTTCTGAGTTTCTGTTTAATTCCGTTTAAATAACAGGTTTTACTCTGATTGTAAAGTATGATCTGCTTTCCTTTATAAGTCAGGGTAAGTTTTTTGCTGGTTTTTTCGTAGCTGTAAGAGACTTTGGGACCATTTTTTACAAGAACATGGCGGTAGGGAATCATGATATTGCCGTTTACCTTCATTCCCGGTCTGTCAGACCTGCTTATGAGCCGGTTGTTATAGTATACCTTGTAGGATTTGCCGGTATACTTGTACTGATGTCCCTTGTAATAGACTTTGTAGGTGATTTTCGCATCGGCTTTTATTCCTGTCTGTCCGAATACCATAGTGATTGCAAGAATAAATATTACGATTTTTTTAAGCATCTTTACGTTTCTCATAAGCGCCCCCTTTGTTTTCGTAAAAAAAATTTAATGTTATTTAACAGTTAAACATCTTTTTTTGTATTAAAAAAGACCGGCAGACTTTCGTCTGCCGGTCTCCCTCATCATTAGGCCACCTTGCTTTTTGCCAGTTCCGCAAGCGCAGTGAATCCTGCCGGATCACTGATCGCCATCTCGGAAAGCATTTTTCTATTGATTTCAACGCCTGCCAGCTTCAGTCCGTACATCATCTTGCTGTAGGAGATGCCGTTCATCCTTGCTGCAGCATTGATACGTGCGATCCACAGCTGTCTGAACTGACGCTTGCGCTGTTTACGTCCTGCATATGCGGTTGCAAGAGCTCTCATTACAGACTGCTTTGCAACTCTGTACTGTTTGGATCTTGCCCCTCTGTATCCTTTTGCGAGTTTCAGAACTCTGTTATGTCTTTTACGTGCGCCGATTGCGCCTTTTACTCTTGCCATGTATATTGCCTCCTATATATCGACCTGTCTGATTACAGATAGGGTAAAATCTTCTTCATGTTCTTAACGTTGGAATCATCCACGATGGCGGATTTTCTCAGATTTCTTTTTCTCTTCTGAGACTTCTTGGTTAAGATATGGCTTTTGTAGGCTTTATTTCTCTTTAATTTGCCGCTTCCGGTTACCTTGAATCTCTTCGCAGCTGCTCTGCTGGTCTTCATCTTAGGCATTTTCTGATCCTCCTGTTCGTTGCTTTCCAATCCGGTATCTACCGTTTCTCCGTTAAAAACATGATCATGCTTCGTCCTTCAAACTTGGGCTTCTTTTCCACAACGGCAATGTCTTCTACTGCTTTGGCAAATTCATCAAGAATAACCTTGCTGCTGTTCACATGAGCCAGTTCTCTTCCACGGAAGCGAAGCGTCACTTTAACCTTATCACCTTTAGATAAGAACTTTCTGGCATGATTGATCTTGGTGTTCAAATCGTTCTTATCGATATTGGGAGAAAGCCGGACTTCTTTAATATCAATCGTCTTCTGCTTCTTCTTTGCCTCTTTTTCTTTGCGGGCAAGCTCGTATCTGTATTTTCCATAGTCAATTATCTTACACACAGGTGGTTTTGCGTAAGGAGCGATCTTTACCAGATCAAGCTCAGCCTCTCGTGCGATCTTCATCGCATCCCTGGCAGACATGATTCCCAGCTGTTCGCCATCGCTGCCAATCAGTCGAATCTCTCTGTCTCTCACCTGTTCGTTAATCATCAGTTCCCTAATTGTCGTACACCTCCAAATAAACTGCCGGTCTCTTTCCTGGCGGTCTTTTAGCATTCAGCCGCCGGCGGACCGTAACCTGTGATCGATTAACATGAAACCCAGATACTCTCAGAAAAACGAATGTTTCTGATCATAATCCCGCTGACGATCACACTTCCTGTAAAATCCCGCCGCACAAAAAGGGGGGAACCGGGGGAAGTGTTTTCATCAATATCAAAAAAATGGGCAGTCCGCAGACTACCCACAACATATCAAAGACCTGATGAATCAATTGATTCCATCAGAATACTTGTGCTTCCGATCTGGTCATCCGGAAAAAGATAAAATTTCCGTCCGGTCTGACCGGTCCAATCCGAAGCTTCTGATATAAACCCGAGTCACTGTTATAAGTGCTGAGGTGAGAGTGGATACTCTGCTTTATTTATGACCTCAGCTACTATACCATGTGCCCCGTCGGGTGTCAAGCAAAAAATATATATAATTACCTAAGGCAGTCATCCTACAGAGAAAGCTCCAGCTTCCTCTCTTCCTTCCTGTAGGGTCTGTAGGTAATCCCTACCATATCAAACATCCTTTTGGCCGCCACCGTAGAATCCGTATCCGAATATTTGTCCGAATAGTAGATTATTTCCCGGATTCCCGCCTGAATGATTGCCTTGGTGCACTCATTGCAGGGGAAGAGGGTAGTGTAGATCCGCGAACCCTTTAAAGTACCGCCATTATAATTGAGAATGGCATTCAGTTCCGCATGACAGACATACATATACTTGGTGTCCAAAGGAGTTCCTTTTCTCTCCCAGGGCATCCGGTCATCATCGCAACCCGTCGGCATGCCATTGTAGCCCATGGAGAGAATCTTATTATCCTCGCCGACGATGCAGGCGCCAACCTGGGTGTTATTATCCTTGCTTCTCTGAGCCGACAGCAGTGCCACGCCCATAAAGTAAGCATCCCAGGATAAATAATCTTGTCTCTTCATACCGAACCTCCCTGTCTGATGGAAATAAAAGAAAACGGCATCCGGTCCAAAAGGAAGCTCCCCCTTTTAGACCATGTGCCGTTATCATACCACAAAATGACACATTTGTGAATAGCATTTCATGATTTTCTTACTATTTTTTTTCGTTTTTGTGACATATTCGTAATATTTATCCTTTGAAGAGCAAAGTCCTCATCAATTCCCCTACATTGTCTCAGTCTTCCAATGAGAACTTGTCATGGATGGCATTGATGGCCTTATCCGTGTATTTTTCATCGATGAGCACGGTTACACGAATCTCGGAAGTGCTGATCATGCGGATGTTGATACCCGCATCGTAGAGGGCTTCAAACATGGTCGCAGCTACACCGGGATGGGTCTGCATGCCTGCACCTACAATCGAAATCTTTGCTACCTTCTTTTCGAGATCGATGGCCTTGTATTCACTTCGGGGAAATGATTTCTGGAGAACGGCAACTGCTTCGTCGGCTTCCTCCGATTCACAGGTAAAGGAAATATCCTTTGTGCCGTCCCGGCCCACAGACTGGAGAATCATATCCAGATTAATATTGTACTTGGCCAATGCGTTAAACAGGTGGAAAGCGATACCCGGCACATCTCTCAATCCGATCACAGCGATACGTGCCGCATTTCTATCCTCAGCAACTCCGCTGACAAGCATTTTTTCCATCGATGTCTCCTCTCTGACTATTGTTCCTTCATGATCATTCAAGCTGGATCTTACGACAAGTGTAACTCCGTATTTCTTAGCCATCTCCACGGAACGATTGTGGAGAACGCCGGCTCCGAGGGTTGCCAGCTCCAGCATCTCATCGTAGGTAATTTCATCCAGTTTTCTGGCATTTTTTACATAGCGGGGATCTGCCGTATAGATACCGTCCACATCCGTGTAGATCTCGCAGGCATCCGCATGGAGGGCTGCAGCGAGAGCCACAGCCGTTGTATCCGAACCGCCTCTTCCGAGGGTTGTTATGTTATCATATTTATCAATTCCCTGGAAACCGGTTACGATAACGACCTTTCCCTGTTCCAGCTCGTTATGAATCCTGTCTGTGTCGATTCTTTTCAGCTTGGCATTTCCGTATCTGTGGGTTGAATGCATCTGAATCTGGCTGGCATTCAAAGAAACAGCCGGAACTCTCAGAGAGCCCATAGCCATGGCCATCAGAGCAACAGAAACCTGCTCTCCCGTTGACAGCAGCATATCCATCTCTCTTTTGGACGGATTCGGATTTATATCTCTGGCCATTTCGATCAGGTCATCTGTCGTTTTTCCCATAGCCGACAGGACAACAACGATATCATTGCCCTTCTGATAATCTTCTATACACCTTCTGGCTACGTTAAATATTCTCTCTTTATTCGCAACAGATGTTCCTCCGAATTTTTTTACGATCAACATTCTGTCATCCTCCTGAATGCTTTTCCTTTCATTCTTACCATGTCTTATCCCCCGTCACCAGCCGGCCCTGCAATCTTACTACACCTTGAATGACTATTCCATTCCCCATACACCAACATGGCGTGTACAGGCGGGAGGGCTTTTGCCCTTTCAGAAATTATCAGGACTCCAGACGGATCCGGTTGATGACCGTCCCCAGCTGATCGGCCTGATCTTTAAAGTCTTTCTCTTTCATCTTCCCTGTCACAAAGGCCTTCTCATCCAGGCCGGGAAGACGAACCGGCTCCACAGGACCAAAAGCCTCTTCGATAACACTGTAGGAAGTATCCGCCGGCATCCGCACAAAGAACCTTCTCTCAAACTCCGCGCAGTCGCTCAGCTCCAGTTTTTTGGGATCCCAGTTGATCTCAAAGTGCTGTCCTCTTCTTCTGATACAATCCACTACATCCCCTACAACGGCACTGGCGGTAGGCAGGCTTCCCGCTCCTTTTCCGTAAAACATGGTATCATCCACCATATTTCCTTTTACGAAAATGGCATTGAATACATCATTGACCCCGGCCAGGGGATGTTCATTTTTCACCAGCATGGGGCTGACCATGGCATAAATCTTGTCTCCGTCCCTCCAGCTGCTGGCCAGAAGCTTGATCTTTGAATCAAGCTGAGCCGCATAGCGAATATCTTCCGGAGAGATATTGCGGATTCCTTCTGTATAAATGTCTTCAAAACGAACCTGACAGCCGCAGGCAAGGGAGGTCAGAATGGCTATTTTCCTGCAGGCATCAAAACCTTCTACGTCTGCTTCCGGATGAAGCTCCGCATAACCCTTTCCCTGGGCATCCTTCAGTGCCTCGTCAAAGCTGACCCCTTCCACTTCCATCTGGGTCAGCATGTAATTGGTGGTCCCGTTCAGAATACCGCTGATATTCTCGATGATATCCCCGGTCAGACTGGTCAGGAGAGGACGTATGATGGGAATTCCTCCGCCGACGCTGGCTTCAAAAAGGAAATTGGCCTTTTTCTCTTTGGCAATGGAGATCAGTTCGGAACCGTAACTGGCCACAAGTTCCTTGTTGGAAGTTGCCACACTCCGGCCCTGAAGAATCGCTTCCTTGACAAATGCATAGGCTGCACCGGTTCCTCCCATGCACTCCACTACAATATCGATCTCGGGATCTTCTGTGATTATATTATAATCATGGATAACTTTATCTTCATTGGGATCCCCCGGAAAATCCCGAAGATCCAGAATATATTTTACCTCAACCGGCTCACCGGCTCTCTGACCGATCACCTCTGCGTTCGTCTCAAGTACCCGGGCCACACCGGCACCGATGGTACCATAGCCTAATATTGCAACTTTTGCCATCCGCTTCCTCCTGTATATATTCTGTATTTACTGTTGATTTTTCTTTCTTAACCCGAGAAATAGTACCACACATTTCATAATGTTGCAACCATTGTGCATAATCCAGGTTGTAAAAAACAATAGGAAAGAGCATTCCCTTGCGCTTTCAGGAAATGCTCTCCCATCATTGTCAAATAAAAAGATTACATAAAAGAAGATTTCCAATCAGGAATCTTTATTTATCTTCTTCCTCCGCTGCTTCTTTGAGAACCTTCTCCTGAGCATCTGCCGGCATCTGCTCATAGCGGCTGAACTCATAGCTGAACTCTCCGCTTCCACCGGTCATGGAACGCAGGTCTGTAGAATATCCTACCAGGCTGGCCAGAGGAATATCAGCTACCAGCTCCTGACGGCCGCCTTCGATCGGATTCATACCAAGAATACGGCCACGGCGCTTGTTCAGATCGCCCATAACATCACCGGTATTCTTGTCGAGCACGTCGACCTTGAGGTTAACGATCGGCTCAAGAAGGACGGGTTTGGCATCCATGACACCCTTCTTGAATGCGGTGATAGCTGCCATCTTGAAAGCCATCTCCGAAGAGTCAACCGGATGATAGGAACCATCGATCAGAGTAGCCTTTAAGCCAACAACCGGATAGCCGGCCAGAGGTCCCTTAAGGCAGGACTCTGCGATACCCTTTTCAACAGCCGGGAAGTAGTTCTTGGGAACAGCTCCGCCGAAGATCTTCTCCTCAAATACATAGGGAGTCTCAAGATCGCCGGAAGGCTCGAATGTCATCTTAACATCACCATACTGCCCATGACCACCGGACTGCTTCTTATATTTGCCCTGAACTTCGACTTGTCCCCGGATGGTCTCCTTAAAGGCTACTTTGGGCTTAACCAGGTCGATACCTACTTTATAGCGGTCCTGAAGCTTGCTGCGGACGATCTCAATGTGCTGGTCGCCAAGACCGTAAAGGAGAAGCTGGCGATTTGCCTTGTCATTGACCTCTTTCAGGGTCAGGTCTTCGTCCATGATCTTACGAAGAGCAGTTGCTACCTTATCTTCATCGCCCTTGGACTGTGCTTCGTAACGGGTAAATGTATAGGGAACCGGCATCTCGATCGGATTGATGATAACCGGGTTTGCCTTCTGGGTCAGGGTCTCATTGGTCTTGGTAACGGAAAGCTTGGCAATAGCCCCGATGTCACCGGCATGAATCTCAGAAACCTCAATCTGTTCTTTTCCTCTTAAAACATAAAGCTTTCCGATACGTTCGTCTGTCTCAGCTCCGCTGTTGTAAAGACTGCAGTCGGAGGTCAGGACACCATCCGTAACCTTGACAAGAGAAAATCTTCCGACAAAGGGATCGGCGATGGTCTTCCATACAAATACAGTAGTATCCTTGCTCTCATCATAGGAAGGTGTATAATCATCCCCGGACTTGGAATACTTTCCGACAAGCTGTCCTTCCACCTTTCCGGGTGCTGCAACATATTTCACAAGATTGGAAAGAAGAACCTTAGCGCCATACTCAGAGTTGTTGGAACCGCAGATGACAGGCATGAGGTCGCGGGAAGCCACTGCATTGGTCACAGCTGTCTGAATCTCTTCCTCGGTAAAGGGTTCTTCCTCAAAGAATTTCTCCATGAGCTCTTCATCTGTCTCTGCGATGCCTTCCATAAGAGTCATGCGGTACTCGTCAAGCTCATCGTTTTCGCCCTCTTCCACTTTGGCCTCGGAGAAAGCCGAACCGTCATATGAAGCAACCAGACCGTCAAGGGCATTTACAAATCCCTTGAAATCATGGCCTTCCTTATAAGGCATCTGGAAAGGCACGATGCTGGTGCCATAGCTCTCCTTAAGAGCCTCAACGATAGCCGGAATATCCACGTGCTCGTCTTCACAATTGGTAATATATACGAAAACCGGAATGCCTCTCTTCTTGCAGAAATCAAAACTGCGGTTTGTTCCTACCTCGACTCCGGACTTACCACTGACAACAATAACGGCAGCATCTGCTACACTCAGGGCTTCATATACTTCGCCGGAGAAATCAAAAAGACCGGGAGTATCCAGGATGTTCACCTTAATTCCGTCCATCTCAAGAGGAATTACAGATGTTGAGATCGAGAACTGTCTCTTGATCTCTTCCTTATCATAGTCGCTCACCGTGCCGCCTTCGGCAACCGTACGGATTCTCTTGATTACTCCATTGGCAAAAGCCATGTTCTCTACAAGAGAAGTCTTTCCGCTGCCACCGTGTCCGATCAAAGCGACGTTTTTGATACTCTCAGTTGCATATACCTTCATAACATTGTTCCTCCCATGTTAATTTTTCAAAACTCAAATACTATTTTACTAAAAATCCATTATGATTACAAGAGTGATTTTATTATTATGACAATAAAGTTGAAAAGGGAATCCAGTTGCTTTTACACTTTAATGTTTAAAATCATTGACACGCATTCTTTTTTCCGCTACACTCTATTATATGATGATATCAGGTAAGCATTCACAGGATGCTTCCTTTGGGTTCTAAGGCATGCCCAGCTGCATGGCAGCTCCGGCAATCCTGCATTAAACTGAATCATGTCAGTCATCAGATGAATCAATGTTCGAAAAAAGAGGAGGACAATCAGATCATGAATATAGAAAATATTTCTGTCGGTTTTATCGGTCTTGGCCTGATCGGCGGTTCCATTGCCCGTACCATCCGGAGAATCCACCCGGATGCCGTCATCTATGCCTTTGATACCGACCGGGAGGCCCTGGAACAGGCGGAAAAAGACGGAACCGTCAATCATGTCCTGGATGCGGTAGACGAAAAACTATCTCCCTGCAGCATCCTTTTTTTGTGCGCCCCGGTCTCCGTAAACATCAGCTATCTGAAAACAATTCGGGGATTTATGGATGATCAGTGCCTGATCACCGATGTGGGAAGTGTCAAGGGACCCATGCAGTCTGCCATTCTTGAAATGGATATGGAAGAGAATTTTGTCGGCGGCCACCCCATGGTAGGATCTGAGCGGTCCGGATATGAGAATTCCACAGATCACCTTCTGGAAAATGCCTACTATTTTCTTACACCCTGCGCAAATACCAACTTTATGTTAAGTGCTCGTTTTTCCTCTTTCATCCAGGGGCTGGGGGCCCTGCCGGTCAGTCTCCCTCCGGAAGAACATGATTATATCACTGCCGCTATCAGCCATGTGCCCCATATCGTCGCTGCCGAGCTGGTCCATCTGGTCCGGAGAGCCGACACCCGCGGAGGTATGTTAAAGCAGCTGGCAGCCGGTGGTTTTAAAGACATCACCCGCATTGCCTCTTCCTCCCCTGTCATGTGGGAGCAGATCTGTGAAAACAATTCCCCGAATATACGGAGTCTGCTGGGCGATATGGTGAGAGACCTGCAGGAAATGATCGACATGCTGGATGGCCATAATGGTCAGTATGTCAACGAGTATTTCCGGGAAGCAGGCGAGTACCGCAACTCGGTCCCGGATCACGCGACTGGTCTTTTCGATAAAATCCACAAAATCTATGTTGACATACCCGATGAACCGGGGACCCTGGCCACGGTTGCATCCCAGCTGGCCTTCCACAATATCAGCATCAAGAATATCGGAATCGTCCACAACCGGGAATTTGAAGAAGGTGTTCTGGAAATCATACTTTACGATGAGGAATCCTGCCGGAATGCCTCCAGTGTACTCAGGGAAAGAAATTACGTAGTACATGAGAGGTAAGTCAGATTAAGTCAATAAAATCAATTAAAAAAATCAACAGCAAATAAAAAATAAAATAGAAAGGCAGGAAAGCCATTATGCTAACCATCCTCCCCCATTCCCATCTCAAGGGAAATGTCACTGTCCCCGGGGACAAGTCCATCTCCCACCGGGCTGTCATGCTGGGAAGTCTGGCCCTGGGAACCACGGAAATCCGCGGATTCCTGAAAGGTGCGGACTGTCTCTCAACCATCGACTGTTTTCGAAACATGGGAATCCATATAGAAGAAAAAGATGAGACCATATTGGTCCACGGCAAGGGACTATACGGTCTGACCGCTCCCCAGAAGGTCCTGGACGTAGGCAACAGCGGCACCACAACCCGCCTGATCAGCGGAATCCTTGCCGGTCAGCCCTTTGAAAGCACATTGAGTGGAGATTCATCCCTCAATTCCCGGCCCATGAACCGGATCATCCGCCCGCTCAGGCAGATGGGGGCTCAAATCCGCAGTGAGAATGCAGACGGATGTGCCCCTCTTCATATCAGTCCGGGCCGGCTCCACGGTATTGATTACCATTCCCCCGTCGCCTCCGCCCAGGTCAAGTCCTGTATCCTTCTGGCAGGCCTCTATGCTGACAGTCCTACTTCCGTCACGGAGCCCTCCAGATCCAGGGACCACACCGAGAGAATGCTCCGAATATTCGGGGCGGACATACGCAGGGAGGGAAACCGCTGTAGTCTGATTCCACAAGACCGGGACCAGAACCATTCAAATGGCAGTCAGACAGCCGGAACATTTCTTAAGGGCCAGAAAATCATAGTGCCGGGAGATATTTCATCCGCTGCCTATTATATTGCCGCAGGGCTCATCACACCGGACTCCGAGATCATGATCAGAAATGTCGGTATCAACCAAACAAGATCAGGCATTCTCAAAGTCTGTCATGCCATGGGAGCCGACCTGACACGAATCAATGAGAGGGAAGAAAGCGGAGAACCTGTCGCGGACATTCTTGTCCGCACATCCCGTCTTCGGGGAACAGTCATTGAAGGGGATATCATACCCACGCTGATCGACGAGCTCCCGGTCATTGCCCTCATGGCCTGTTTTGCCCGTGGAAAGACCATAATCAGGGATGCCGGCGAACTCCGGGTTAAAGAATCAGACCGGATTGCCCTGGTCTCTGAAAATCTGTCGGCCATGGGAGCCGATATCAAGGCCACGGAAGACGGATTTATCATCAATGAAAACCAGACAGACTCCGGCTCCTGTCCCCCTTCTCCTCTTCACGGTGCTCAAATCCACTGCCGTAAAGATCACAGAATCGCCATGACCTTTGCCATAGCAGGGATGAACGCCAGGGGCCAAAGCCGAATCGACGACGACGAATGTGTGGAAATATCCTATCCGGGCTTCTTCCGCCAGTTAGAGGAACTGTAGAGGCTGCCGCATTTTTTAATGCGGCAGCCTCTCTCTTCTTTCATTGTAAAGTTATAGTCCCGTCCTCTTTCAGCATTTCTTCATAGGATACGGCCTTTTTCTTTGACATGGCAAAGGAACACTGTCTGTAAACATTATTGATGATATATTGGAGACGGTTGTTTTCTTCCCCGCTGCATTCGTCGTACACGAATACCATGCGATAAGTATACTCTCCATCGTTTTCGACCAGTGCATATTGTCCGCGGCTTTCACTCGCGTTGATATAACCGGATGCAATGCTTATATGCTGGTGTCCTTTATTCTTATCTCTTTTATAATCATACTGATACAGTACTTTAGAATAAGCGGACATGTATTCTTTCTGGTGACCCATGACGATATCTTTGGCATTTCCCGGGTCATACTCTTTCGTGTATCTCAGCACGAAATCATCCTCACCGTATTCATTTCTATAGGTAAAAAGATACTCTGACCCGTCTTCATTTACCTCTGCATGGTTGAAAATATACTTGGGATAGGAAAAAGTAAAAGAACCGTCTTCGCTGTTCACCAGCTGGAAGTCACTGACCTCGCTGTGGTATGTGATATTGATATAATCATTATCACAATAATCAAATCCGGCTGTATCATCTTCTTCCTCGATACTTACATCCTCATATTCCGTCGTTTCCCGGGATGAGGATTCCGTGGTGCTTACATCGGTGTCGGATGCAGCCTCTTCCCTTGTCGTTTCCTCTCCCTTCCCGCCTTTTTTCCCGGATTTTGCCTCTGCGGTTTCCGAAGTGGATTGGTCTGAAAACTGTGACCGGAGCAGGACAAGGCTCAGGCTGATGATCATGAGGGATATGACAGCGGCAAAGATGAGCAAAGCCTTTCTGGTCCCACTGCCACTTTTGTCTCCCCGATCTTTTTCATCCAAAGTATATCCCCTGCCCGGCGGATACTCATTTACAGGTGGATAATCATTTACGGTTGGATATCCCGGATCCTGTCTCTCCCCCATATTCTGGCGGGACTCCGGGGAAGCGGAATAATTCCTTCCCCACCTGTTTCCATCCTGCCGGGATGGCTCCTGATATTGATTATTCTTTCCTGTACCCGCCAGATTGAAGCCGCAGGCTGAACAGAAGCGGGCGGTGTCGTTATTCTTTTTTCCACATTGCGGACAAGTAATACTCATAAAAATCTTATTCTCTTCCCAGATCAAATGCCTTGAGATTCATTTCTCTGAACTTTTCAGGTACACAGTCTTCAATGGCTTTTTTCCATTTTTCCACAGGAATATCGAAATATCTGGACAGACGTCCCATGAGAACGATGTTGACCGCTTTTGAGGAGCCGGCCTGATTGGCCAGGGACAGGCAGTCCATGGCATCCACGTTGACTCCCAGAGCTTCCATTTTTTCGATCAGTTTTTCCGGGTATTCTGCCACTCCCGTGATGACCGGCATAGGGTCGATCTGCTGGGTGTTGACCACGATCCTTCCCTGGGGTTTCAGGTATTCGATATAGCGGGCTGCCTCCAGCTTCTCAAAGGATACGATAAAGTCTGCTTCGCCTTTATCGATGATGGGCGAGTAGACTTTTTCACCGAAGCGGACGTAGGTTACCACACTGCCGCCTCTCTGGCTCATTCCGTGAACTTCGGATACTTTTACGTCATAGCCTTCTGTCAGCAGCAGATACCCGAGCAATTTGCTGGCTAAAAGGGAACCCTGCCCGCCGACACCAACAATCATAATATTCTTTGTCATAATCTATTCCCTCCTCAGCTCTGTAATGCATCAAAACGGCACAGCTGCTGGCATACTCCGCAGCCAACACACAGGGTGTTATCAATGGCGGCTTTCTTGTCTCTGAAGCTTAAGGCCGGGCATCCGAGACGCATACAGGACCGGCAGCCTACGCATTTTTCCCGATCCACATGAAGGGGCGGGTTGTGTTTTACATATTTGAGCAAAGCACAGGGACGGCGGCTGATGATTACGGATGGCTCCTCAGCTGCCAATTCTTCCTTGACGGCCTGATCACATTCCGACAGGTCATATGGATCTACGACCCGGACCCGGTTAAATCCCATTGACCTGCAGAGAGCCTCCAGGTCAATTTTCCCGGCGGGATCACCTTTAATATTATATCCTGTGGTCGGATTCTGCTGGTGGCCGGTCATGCCGGTGATGGAGTTATCCAGTATGATCACCGTAGAGTTGGACTGGTTGTAGGCAATATTGGCCAGGCCGGTCATACCGGAATGCATAAAGGTAGAGTCACCGATAACTGCGACGGTTTTTCCCTGACTTTCCTTGCCCAGTGCTTTGTTAAAACCGTGAAGGCCGCTGATGGAAGCACCCATACACAGGGTGGTCTCTATGGCCGCAAGGGGTGGAACCGCTCCGAGAGTATAGCATCCGATATCACCAAGGACCGTACATTTATTTTTAGATAATATATAGAAAAGACCTCTGTGGGGACAGCCGGCACACATCATAGGTGGTCTTCCCGGAAGAGATTCGTCAAGGGAGACAAAATCGGGAACTTCCACGCCCAGTTTCCGGGCAATCAGATTCTGAGAGTACTCCCCTTCCAGAGGAAGGACATCCTTACCGGTCACTTCAAGGCCAAGGGCCTTACAGTGATTCTCGATGACAGGATCCAGTTCTTCGATAATGACGAGTTTGTCAACCCTTGCGGCAAAGTCCAGGATCAGCTTGTCGGGAAGAGGATTGGACATACCGATCTTGAGAATGCTGGCCTTGTCCCCGAACACTTCCCTGGCATACTGATAGCTGGTTGAGCCTGTGATGATGCCCAGGGAAGTATCCCCCATCTCCACACGGTTGAAAAAACAATCGTTAGCAAGGGCAGTCAGCTTCCGGGTCCTTTCTTCCACAAAGGGATGACGGCGGATGGCATTGCCCGGCATCATAACGTATTTGGCAATATTTTTTTCATAGACTTTTTCTTCCGGCATCACACGATCACCGGTCTCCACAACACTCTGAGAATGAGCAACACGGGTACACATCTTGATGATAACCGGGGTATCATATTCTTCGGAAAGCTCGAA
>CADBME010000443.1 GCA_902795715.1 uncultured Lachnospiraceae bacterium
GCTTCTGGACACAGTGCCTGCCATCTCCGCGGGACAGCCGGTTTTTTTGTCTCCATGTTGACTTTCCCCTGCCAAAAAATTATAATCATAATGAGATAAAATTTTTTTTGGCAGACAGCCAAGGGAGGGTTCAATATGAGATGTGACTGCAGAGCGAATATGTCTTTTGAGGGGATCAGCAATATCAGAGATCTTGGCGGCATTCTGACAGCAGATGGCCATATGGTAAAGAGGGGAATGCTCTTTAGAAGCTCCCAGCTGACCAATGCTACTTATGAGGATATCCGTCGTTTAAGAGAAGATTATCATGTGAAGCTGATCATTGACCTTCGGACAAAAGAGGAAAGAGAAAGGATGCCCAACGCATGCCTTCAGGGAATAGCAGAGATTTGGAATCCTCTGTATTCCGATGATATACGCAAGCCGGACATTTTCCGCCTTGATGAGAGTGATGTGCTTCTGAACCGGCTTAAAGCTTTATTTATGATCCATGCGGACGAGAAGAATGCAGCCGAGGAAGCAAGGAAGCTTGTGCGTGAGATGGTCCTTGAGGAAGGCATCGATCCGGATTATTACATGTCCAGGATGTACCAGAAGTTTGTCAACAACCAGATTGTTCAAAAACAGGTGAAGCAGTTTTTCTCCATGCTGATTAATAAGAGGGGAGGATCCATCCTCTTCCACTGCGCAGCCGGCAAAGACCGGACCGGCATTCTGACAGCTCTTCTCCTCTATGTTCTGGGTGTTCCCAAAGATAGAATCATAGCCAATTACAAGGATTCGGCAGAGTCCTCCGAGGATGCCGTGGACTTCCTCCTTGAAAGGATGTTCCCTGAGACCATGGAGAATTACCAGATCTACCGGACTCTGGCTTCCGTCTTCTTTAATTCAAAGACCTGCTATATCGAGGCCTTTTTCGATGCCCTTGAGCGGGATTATGTAAGTATTGACAATTATCTTCAGAAAGCTATTGAAATCCACGTGGATAATCAGGTAAGACTGAAGACTTTATATCTGGAATAATGGGTTATGAGATTTGAGATTAGTGAAGTATTGCAGCAAGATGCGGTTATGGAGCTTGTGTTCGGTAACTGTGACAGGCCGGACAAGCTTCTGGGAAGGCACTTTGTGTCCAACGGACAGGTGATCTCTGCCTTCCATCCGGATGCTGTGGCTATGGAGATCGTGGATTCCGATGGAAACCATTATCCCATGGATCCTATTGAAAGACAGCCGGTCTTTGCGGCATATTTTCCAAATAAACGGACGTTTTCCTATCAGATTCAAATGACTTTTCAGGATGGAAATACCTTTACCAGTGAGGATCCCTACTCTTTTGAGAGTCAGATTTCCGAGGCGGAACTCAACCGCTTCGTTCAGGGTGAGTGGAAAAATGCCTACCAGAAGCTGGGCAGCCATGTTATGAGCATTGCCGGTTCGGAGGGCGTCTATTTTGCTGTCTGGGTCCCTATGGCCCGCCGGGTCAGCGTGGTAGGAGATTTCAATTTCTGGAACGGGATGATCTATCCCATGCGACGGATCGGAGACACGGGTCTTTTTGAGATTTTTCTTCCTGGAGTCCATGCCGGCCAGCTCTACAAATATGAGATCAAGAACTGGCAGGGTGAGGTTTATCAGAAAACAGACCCTTATGCGGTAATGAATGAAAAGCAGGAAAATGGGGCTTCCATCATCATGGATCTGGATATTTTCCGCTGGGATGATGCCCAGTGGATGTCATCCCGCAATATTCGGGACATTCACAGCAAGCCCATATCTGTCTGTGAGATGTTTGAGCCGGAACTTATGTTTCCTGAGGAAAGGCTCAGGGAAATTGTTATGGACATGGGCGTTTCCCATATTCTTCTGAAGAATACACCGGTAGCGGATGATTCCGTATCGGAAGAACTTCGGGATATCGCAGACCGGGAGAGACTGATTACGGCCCGGAACAGTTTTTTTGAGCCCATATACAGCCGCAGTGGTCCGGACAGAATGAGATCTTTTGTCAATGAATGCCACAAGAATCATCTATCCGTCCTCCTGGAGATTACCACGGATTATTTCCAGAGAGCTTTTGACTATATTCTGGAATTTGCGGATCTCATGCCGGAGGGAACTTCCGAAGGTCTGACCAGATTGATTGAGGACAGCGGCTATACTTTCCTCTTCTATCGGTCCCCGGAGCTGACCAATTATATTCTGTCCAATCTTGTTTTCTGGATTCGAAAATACCATATTGACGGGTTTGTATTCCACGGTTTCCGCAACCGGATGGTTTCGGTAGCCAACAGTCTGCAGAATTCGGGGATCAAGAATCAGGACTGGATCGATCTGATTCAGAGAGGCTACGACCTGATGGAAGCCTTGATGAAGGCTGCCAGGGATGTGGATGCCAGTATCCTGTTTATCGGGGATTGTATTCGCCAGTTTGACCCTCTGAAATCAGGGAGCTGGGTACGTGAGCTTGTCGAGCCTGCTTTCGATTTAGAATGGAATTATATGATTAAGTCCAATCTGGACCGGTATATGAAGATGGACCGGGAGGAGAAAAAAAGAAATCACTTTCTTCTTACCCTGCCGATCATGCGCATGTCAGCTAAGGACAATGTCATTCTTTTAAACCATGAATGGAGAAAAGCAGACAGCACCCAAAGAAGCGGATCTGACCTTGCGGCCGGAGAGAAGACGGCCTATGCATTTCTCGCAGGAATGCCGGGAAAGATTATGTGGGCTCTCCATGCCGGGCAGGATTCCTCTTCCATGATTTTTGCCAGAGATCTTCTGAAACTCTACCGACGTTATCCGGCCCTCCATGAGTTTGATTTGCGCAAAGCCCCTTTTGAGTGGATCAATTGCATGGATGCTGTTCATTCGGTGGTGTCATTTGCAAGGAAAGATCCACGGAGAAGGGAAAACCTGCTCTTTATCTGTAATTTTGATCCGGAAGAGAAACGGGGATACAGGATCGGTGTCCCCCAGAGGGGAAAATACCGGATGATCTTAAACAGTGATTCCGTGGAATACGGAGGAGAAGGACTGTACGAGGGGCAGGAATATAATGCCGAGCCGGTTTTCAGGGATTTGAGGGAGTATTCCATCAAGGTATACCTGCCACCCTTGTCCGCTCTTGTATTCATATACTAAATCAAAGAAAGAAAGGAAATTGTGATGAAAAAAGACTGCATTTTTTGTGAGATTGCAAGAGGAGCCATTCCTTCGGCTACCATCTATGAGGACAGCTGGTTCCGGGTTTTCCTCGATGTGAATCCTGCTTCCAAAGGGCATACGCTGATTGTTCCCCGCGAGCATTTTGACAACATTTATGAGCTGGATGCGGAAACAGCAGGACGACTGTTTTCCCTGGCAACCTGTATTGCCAGAGCCATGAGAGATGCTCTCGGTTGTGACGGTCTGAACCTTGTCCAGAATAATGGGGCCATAGCCGGGCAGACTGTGGAGCACTTCCATCTGCATCTGATTCCCCGCTATAAGGGGGATTCGATGAATCTGGTATGGACTCCCCATGAGTCCAATCCCCAGGAACTGGATGAAATTCGCAAGGCTATCAAAGCAAAGATTTGAGGGAGTCCTTTTTCTGTTCCTTCAGACAGAAAGAGAAAGGGCACCGGACAAATAGAACAGGTTATAAGGAAAAGATATGGGAAAAATCGATTTCAAAGCCGGAAACATGCTCTATCCTCTGCCCGCTGTCCTGGTATCCGTAAGGGACCGGGAGGGCAGGGACAATCTGTTGACGATTGCCTGGACGGGTACGGTATGTACCAATCCCCCTATGTTATATATTTCTGTAAGGCCGGAGCGGCATTCCTATGAAATGATCCGGGAAAGCGGAGAGTTTACCGTGAATCTGACGACCCGGGACCTGGCCAGGCATACTGATTACTGCGGAGTCCGCAGTGGAAGAGATCATGACAAATGGGAAGAAACCGGACTTACCAGGCTCCCGGCCAAACGGATCCAGGCACCTCTGATTAAAGAAAGTCCGGTAAATATTGAATGTATAGTAAAGCAGGAGCTGGCTCTGGGCTCTCATGTCATGTTTCTGGCGGAAGTGGTCCATGTTACCGTAGATGAAAAATATATGGATGAAAAAGGAAGCTTTCACCTGGAGGATGCCCAGCCGCTGGTTTATTCTCATGGGACATA
>CADBME010000444.1 GCA_902795715.1 uncultured Lachnospiraceae bacterium
CTTCGAGAACTGCTGAGCAGAAGCTTCGGTCTTTGCCTGTCCGATGCCGACTCCCATCTTCACTGCTGCTTCTACATATTCGGGATGTTCGTCAATGGCGTCCGGACCTCCCAGACCGCCACAGAGGAGCTGTCCTTTACACTCAAACTTCAGGAGAGTATTTACCAGATCAAATTCCTCTTTCAATGGGCCGAAAACTGCCGGATCCGGATTACCTGCCGTTGCGATCAGGTAGCTTTCTTTTACTGTGCAGAGTTCCCGTCCCTTAGGAGCTGCATAGGGATAAAAATGGTCCACAACTCTTTTAATCTGAGAGGTAAAGCTCTTCCAGTAAAGCGGTGTTACCAGAACAAGAACATCAGCCCAGCACATCTTTTCGTGAAGCTTTACAACGTCATCTTTCAAACCACAGTATCCTCTCTCATGACAACTGGCATCCCCATGGCATCCGTCCATGTTGAGCGAACAGGCATCCAGGACTTCAACTGTATTTCCCGCTGCGGTTGCTCCTCCCGCAAAAGCAGCTGCCAGTGTGTTGGAATTACCATTTGCTCTCGGACTTCCCGTAATCATTAAAATATTTTTACCCATATCATATACCTCCATCATACCCTTTATAATCACGAAACAGCCTGTGAATTACATTTCAACAGCCTTTTTTTGATTATATCACCACATGCTGAGAAATACATCAGTATTTTTATCAAATAAATGGTAATATTCGATACAAATATCAGGATCAGTCATCAATCACCGCATTGGCTGTCACATTCAAAAACCTCTCCTGGGTTTTCCAGGACAAGCCCACCGGCGATACCTGAGAAAGAAAGATTGCCACCACTCCTTTCTCAGGCCAGATATTGTAGACACTTCCCCAGTACCCGTGCCAGCCATAGGATCCCTTTTCCATATAGTTAAATATGGTATTATAATCCGTCTGCACATCCATCATATATCCCCAGTGATGTCCGTAGATGGAAGGTCCGGGCACTTCCGCCGGTCCGGTCCGATTTATCGGTGAAGTAAACCCGGGCCGGCAGCCACACATCAAGGGATCGGCAACTTTGGAAGTCAGCATTTTTCCTGCGGTATGGGGATATTGCATCAGATCCACAGCATGGGGACTGAGAATTCTCTTACCGGCGTACTCTCCTTTATTGCAGAGCATCTGGGCAAATTTGAAATAGTCATAGGCTGTTCCTGTCAGACCGGCGGCAATATTGTAATATCCCTTTTTTTCGGCAAAAGGCAGTCGGGTATCGTCCGTGCCGGGAACATCAAGTCCGGTCAGCTTCTCCATACTTTGACAGGCATGTACCGCCGGTATCCTGTCCCAGACAGAAGAATCCGGAAAAAAAGCAGTCTCTTCCATACCTAGAGGATTAAAAATGTGTTCTTTAAGATAGGAATTCAGATTCTGTCCGCTGACAAGCTCTACAATATGACCAAGAACTATCGAAGACAGGTTGGTGTAATCCCATCGTTCTCCCGGATGGGCCGCCAGAGGAAGCCCGGCCAGTTTTTGGGTCAGCTGACCTATGGTAAGATCCAGGGGATGCATGGTGTCAACGATCCCGGCCTTGCGATAACAGGATGCGCAGTATCTGGCAGCAGGATCATATTCTCCAAGAGCCCGGATTGCAGTAAGACCGGATGTCATGGTCAAAAGATCATGAATAGTTATTTCTCTCTTAGGGGGAACAAGCCGGACCTCTCCATCCGCCATGGGCTCTGCCACCATGGATCGTCCAAAGGCAGGTATATAATCCGACAGTTTATCCGAAGGCATAACAAGCCCCCGGTCATAAAGCTGCATCAGTGCAGCCGCCCCGATGGTTTTGGACATGGAAGCCAGGCGGAAAATGGCATCTTTTTTCATGGGAATACCCTCTTCCGCCTGCCCATAAGCCTTGAAGTGAACGATCTTCCCATGCCGGGCCACCAAGGTCACCATTCCCTTCATCATTTTCTCTCGAATCGACCGTTCCATCACATCATCAATATATGCCAGATATCTGGAGGACATCCGGGCCTGTTCCGGATTCCCGGTCAGGTCAATATCCCCAAAAACGGGATGGTCCTTCTTTTCTACTGCCATAAAGCAACCTCCTTTTAAATATTGGTTTATACATACAAAAAGACCGGGATAAGAAGGAATCCTCCATGAATATCCCGGCCTTTTAGAAAGGTCAGCCAATATGCTGCTTGTATATAAAGTGGAAAAACACTTCCTCTAACAATTTTCCTTATGAAAAACTATACCATCTGTTCTGAATCATCCCAGTTCAAAAACGCTTACCCGGGATTCCTTCAACAGCCGATCTTTATTAAAATCATAATTGATGGTTCTAAGGCTTTCCGGTCCTATGCCCTTCTCCACCCAATCCATCATCGCCCTAAATCCGGATTCGTTGGTTACATTTGGTCCGTCCCAGTCATAGAGGGCATGTCCCCCGTGTTCCGGGAAAAAGACACGAAGGGTCTTTTTCACTTCCTCTTCCGAACCGAATTTCTTAACCGCCTTCTTATAATAATCCAGAGTCAGCTGGTTTGGCGCCACATGATCGCCGGTTCCGTGGGTGATGATCAGTTTACCTCCACGATCTGCAAATTGCTGCAGGTCTGCGTCATAGAAAGAGAAGTCACGGAATTCTTCTTTGTGATCCAGATAAATCTTTTCGAATTCCTGGTAAGTGCATTTTGAATAATCCCAGTCGGGGTCACGAATGAGCCAGCGTAAAAACTGAACAGCAAAGGGTATATTGGTGATGGTTCCGTCATCATGAATTTTCAGATAGCCGAAGGGTCTTGGTCCCACCGGCCACTGGATAATCTCAGGACCGAAGCCATAAGTCACCTGTCTTCCATCAGATAATACAGGACCATTCCATACCTTCATCATGACCTTAAGATCCTCTATACTAATCGGTCCGGCCCCTGTTGCCGTTCCGGCAAGCCTCTCCACAAAAGATCTCCATGACGGGTCTCTCAAATCATAGGCTCCTGTCAGGTCCCTGCTCTCTCTGGCCAGGAAATGGGCAGTCTTAAACTTTTCCAAAGCGACCTTATGGGGTTCGTTGTTATAGACCAGGGCTGCCCACAGACAGGAAAACATCAGATTATAGAAATCATAGAGAGGTCCGTCGGCCCACAATCCGTCGTAATCTTCCGGATACTGCTCAGCCTCCAGAATAATCTGCCGTCCTCCTCCGGAAGTGCCGTGCATATAGCTCTTGTATATTTTTTCCCCGTAGCAGGCTTCCACGACAGCCTTAGCTGTCACGGTCATGTCATGGGTTCCGTGGAATGCCCAGTTGCGGATCATCTGCCAGTCCAGGTCTCCGTCCTTGAAGCCCCAGCGATTATCCACAAACATTCCTGTTGCGCCATCACATACTACACAGGCAAAACCGTTCCTCACAGCCATAGGCCAGGAGGTCAGATTCGTGGTCTGCTCCTTGTCCCAGTCCGTCTCCATATTGGTACCGGCTCCGGCAATTCCCATAAAACGCCGGTTCCAGTGAACAGGCAGAAAAACCCTGAGATCTGCGATATGTACCCCGGAAAGAAATTCCTTAATCCTCACAAAATAGAAAGCCGGAATGTTGTCAAGCAGGGGCTTTCCCTTCTCCTTCCAGCTTCCTTCCGGCACAAACCGGACTTCCTCAAGGAACATATCCGGAAAAGGCTCCAGGGCATGACGAATCAGGGAAGGTCTGCAGTTTTTTTCCAAACCTCCCACAGCCGGATAGTCCTTGGCATTAATCCAATTGTAAATCTCATGGGAAAACCAGTTTTCTTTTGTTCCCTTAAAAAATCCCCAATTTGTCATAGCTGTCTATTGAATAAAATATTATGGCACAGCCTTTTAAGGCTGTCTGATAGCCGAAAAGATCTGAAGTCCCGGAACTTATCGGATAAAATTCATTCTTATTTCCTGTTCTGCATAGGGGAATGTGATTCCCTGGTCTCTGGCGGCTTTGAGGGACTTAAGCATCCAGGCCATATTCTTCCCAAGCTGCCTCATAACAAACATTCCCTCTTCGTCATGGACAACTTCATCGATATTATTTCCATGTACCATGTTCCAATAATAGGATGAAACAATGGGCATATTGGAAATAGTAAAATACTTGTTCAACTGTTCCAGGGCTGCTGTAGCCCCTCCTCTTCTGCAGCATACAATCGCTGCCCCGGGTTTCCCGTAAAATGCTTTTTTGGCATTGGCAGCATAAAACATACGGTCCAGGAAAGAGGTTACAGCCCCGCTGGCTGCTGCATAGTGAACCGGAGACCCGATTAACAGGCCATCAGCCTGCTCCATTCGGGCTATGGCTACATTTACCACATCATCCCCGTAGATGCACCGTCCCAGTCCGCTTTCCCTGCATGCATTGCAACCCATACAGCCTCTTACCGGCCGGTTTCCCACATGGATCCACTCCACAAGAATCCCTTCTTCATGAAGGACTTTGGAGATCTCCACCATGGACCTCCAGGTAGACCCCTTGGGATTGGGACTTCCATTGACAAACACAACTTTTAAACCCATCTCTACAACCCTTCTCTATCCTGCTAATTCAACTATTCAGATAATCATAAGCCGACATGGCGGCATTGGATCCGTCCGCGACGGCCGTGGCAACCTGACGAAGTCTTTTGGTCCGGATATCTCCGGCAGCAAAAAAGCCCTGCAGGCTGGTCTGACAGTCTTCACCTGCCTCTATGTAACCGGCTGGATCCCGGATGACCAGGTCTGCTACCATCTCCGTCTGCGGAATCAGACCAATGGATTCAAAGAGCCCGTCCCCATGAATCTTTCTTCCATTGCTCAGTACAATGTAGTCCATATGGTCTGCATCCTTTCCTCCGGCATAGACAACCGTGGCTCCACAGATCATTTCCACTTTTGGATTGGCAGAAAGCTTCTTTACCGTAGATGGATTTCCCCGGAACCGGTCTTCGATGGTAATCAGATAAATCTGGGAAGCAAGATCACTCAGATAGTTTGCCGCATCTACAGCTGTATTCCCTCCGCCGACCACGGCAACCGGTCTGTTCCGATACATGGTACCATCACAGAGAACACAGGAGTGTATAGATGAACCGGCATAGGCCTCCGCCCCTGCCATGGACAGGTGACGTTCCCTGGTTCCGGCTGCATAGATGATTGTTCTGGACTCCAGAATCTCCCCATTGTCAAAATGGGTCCGGAAAACTCCATCCTCTTTTTCGATCTTCACAGCCTCTCCGGTATAAAAAGGTACCCTGAGTTCTTCCGCATGAAGTCGGAATTTCTCCCCCAGCTCCATGCCGGTAATCCCCCAGTAACCCAGATAATTATCCACCCGGATGCTGTTCATGATCTGTCCGGTTCCCAAAAATTCCTTCTCGGCCACCATGATATTCAGATTGCTTCTTATGGCATAGACCGCTGCGCTAAGGCCTGCCGGTCCGCTGCCGATAATCAACAGATCAAGCATCTCTGTCACCTCATCTATCGTATGGTTTTCATCCACTCTTTCAGATTAATATAAATAAAAGCACATTCAAACATCGTTTTCCCTCCTTACATATCACAATGTAAAGGTCAAAAATGGTCATGGATCAGCTTGCTGCACAGGAGCTCTCTCCATCCTGACCCCATAGGCTGAGGCAAGTGCGGTAACCCGCACCTGCCGCCCTGGTCGGAGCCTTTGCATAAAAGCCCTTCCCGCCCATAAAGATAGTTTTCCATTTCTATTATAAAAAACAAACCTTCCCCCCGTTTGTACTATCAGTCATCAAAACTGGGAACAAATCATTCAGGAATCCCGGATCCTTAATCAGACGGGAAAAGACTCCCGACTGAAGAGAAAGGGTATCTCCTCCCATAGAAAAAGACGGGAAGGATACACATGGTATCATTCCCGCCCGTATTTGCTAAGCAGTTCTTTGGTATAACTTCCATCCTTATTATAGACAATAAGAGGCGGCTCCACCGTCATCCTCTGACGGCCGCCTCTGACACAGTCCAGCAGTACCATGTTTGGTTCCTTATCTATATAAGGATACACCAGACACATTCTCTTAGGTTCAAGTTTTCTTATCCTCAGCTCATGGATGATCTCCGCCAGACGAAAAGGTCGGTGAACCAGAATAAAATGTCCTCCCGGTCGTACAATCCACTGTGCCGCATCGGCCACGTCGGCGAAGGTGCAGAGAATCTCGTGCCTGGCAGCAGCTTTCTGATAATCCGGATTGATCAGGCCATGGCTTTCCGTCATATAGGGCGGATTGCAGGTGACATAGTCGGCACAGGAAGCAGGATAGTATTCCTTTACCTTTTTTACATCACCCTGTTTCAGGGTGATGAGATTATCCTGCCCGTTCATCTTCACACTTCTGGATGCCATTTCCACATATTCCGGAAAAAACTCCAGCCCTTCCACATGGCTGACTTCATACTTTGCCGCCAGCAGGATAGGGATGATACCGGTGCCGGTACACAGGTCCACGACCCGGCTGCCTGCCTTGATATGGGCAAAGTCAGACAGGAGTACCGCGTCCATGCCGAAACAGAATCCGTCCCTTTTCTGAATGATCCGACAGCTTTTCAGCTGGAGATCATCGATTCTTTCATTGTCATTGAGAAAAACAGAAGTATCTTCCATAATGCTAATCTATATTAATCCGGTCTGATCTTAATCCAATCGATCTTTTTTTCCGGATCTTTTTTCCTCTGTCATACTTAACTTGTCTGGTTTTCTTTCTTATCCGCGGATCCGGAAGACTTACGCTGGTCGCGGTCTCCCTTTCCTTTGTCCTTCTTTTTCCTTGGGCGGAAGGACAGATCTTCTATCTTATACTCTTCCAGACTCTTTTCATCTTTATCGTTTGTCACGATAAGTTTAACCTTTTGGCGAAGGACACTGACCTCCTGGACTACACCCTTTCCTCCCCCTTTGATCCGGACTTCCTCCCCGGTCCGGGGCAGCTTGGAATTGAGGTATTCATAGGTCTCCTGTTCATTTTTCAGGCAGCACATGAGGCGCCCGCACATTCCGGATATTTTGGAAGGATTCAGAGACAGGTTCTGCTCTTTGGCCATCTTGATGGAAACCGGAATAAATTCAGAAAGGTAGGTATGACAGCATAAGGGCCTGCCGCAGATGCCGATTCCTCCCTTAATCTTTGTTTCATCTCTAACCCCGATCTGGCGCAGTTCAATCCGTGTCTTAAATATGGCAGCCAGATCTTTGACCAGCTCCCTGAAATCAATCCGACCGTCTGCGGTAAAATAAAATAATACCTTGTTGTTATCAAAGGTATACTCACAATCGATCAGTTTCATCTGCAGCTTATGTTTGCGGATCTTCTCCTGACAGATTTCGTAGGCCTCCCTGCACTTCTTTTTGTTTTGGGCATTTTTTTCGTCATCTTCCTTAGTGGCAATTCGGATAACTGACTTCAGGGAACTGACAACACGGGCTCCGTCGATTTCTCTTTCGCCGAGCACCACCTTGCCATATTCGATTCCTCTGGCTGTCTCCACAATGACATGCTGTCCCACTTCAATATGTAAAATATCCGGTGAAAAAAAGTAAATCTTTCCATTGTCCCGAAAACGAACACCTATTACTTTAAACATCTGGTCCTCCTCTTATGTTAAATCCCGGTTCATCAGCATATCATTACCGGAATGAATCGTTTTATTTATTAAATCCCTGTTTCAATTTTATAAGCAGCATCAAGAGGCTTGTTTCCCCATTGACGTTAGCCCGGAGCCGGTTCCTTGTCTTCCGGATCTCCTGGATGGCCGCATGAATGGAAAAAGGAGTCAGTTGGTCACTTTGGACCTGAAGATCTGCAAGTTCTCCCATAAATACCAGTCGATCTTCCTCTCCTGTCGTTTTCAGGATCAGAAGATCTCTGTACCAAATCAGGAACAAATCGAGAAGATTGGATATATTCTGCTTTTCCTGATATCCTTCCTTTGCCAGACCAGCCAGTTCGTCCAGTCCGGCTTCCGGTATCCTGCACAGGGTTCTGACAGCAATCCTGCGGCATTCCCTGAACTCTTCAGACGAAACCGCATCCAGGGCCTTGCCCACATTACCCATAGCATAGCCGGCCGCAAATCCAACCTCGAAATCAGAAATCTGCTGCCCGCTTTTCCCTAAAACCCGGGTCTTGATGGTATCTTTGTCCACAGGCTGGGTCTGCAAAAGGAGACAGCGGGAGACAATCGTGTCGAGAAGAGCACCCCGATTGGAGACCAGAAGAAAGAGTATCACATAATCCGGTGGTTCCTCGATTGTTTTCAGCAAAGCATTCTGGGCCTCCACTCCCAGTTTTTCCGCCTCTTCTATAATATAAATCTTATAAGGTCCTTTATAGGGAATGATATCTGCCGTATTGATAATCTGCTCACGGACCTCGTCCACGGTAATGGTATTTTCTTTTTTATGGACAAGGGAAAGAACATCCGGATGATTTCCATGGTCAATCTGAAGACAGGATGTACATTTTCCGCAATCCATATCTCCCTCTTCCCGACATTGGAGAATACGGGCAAAGCTTTTAGCCAGCATCTTTTTTCCGCTGCCCTTCTCCCCTTCAATCATATAAGAATGGGAAATCCTCCCGGTCCCGACTGCCCTCTTAAAATATTCCTTTACCTTCTCGTTCCCGAGAATCCGGTCCAGACTGCTCAACTTATTCCTCCGCCAAACAGATTATTACAAGGACAATGCCTTGATTATCTCATAGTGAATCTCCTCCACATTCCGGGAGGCATCAATTCTTATGACATCCGGTCTCCCGGATAAGATCTTCCGGTAACCTTCCGCAACCATGTGATGAAAATCCATACTTTCCTGTTCCATCCGGTCCAGGAGTTTTTGTCCTTTTTTTCTGCGAAGACCTTCCTCCTCCGGCAGATCCAGAAAGATTACCCGGTCAGGAGCATATCTGCCGATTCCCGGTGCATTCACCGATCGAACCATATCGGTTCCAAGTTTCCTGGCGAGCCCCTGATACACCAGGGAAGAGTCCAGAAACCGGTCACTTAAAACAAAGTCCCCGGCTTCCAA